>DAOOCD010000024.1:0-25802 GCA_035408225.1 Cyclobacteriaceae bacterium
TTCCATTAGTGATGGATTAATTTCCAATGCATGCCTCAGGGCTTTTCAGGATCGCAGTGGGAATCTCTGGGTCGGTATGCAAAATGGAAATGCCTTAATCGATATTAATTCGCCCTTGCGATTGATCAATCAGAATATTGATCTGCAGGGGAGTGGGTATGATGCGTTTGAGATGGATGAAGGAACTTATTATACAACCTCAAATGGAATTTACTTTTTAGCGAACGATGCATCCAGGAGTCGGTTTCTGTTAGGAACAGAAGGGCCTGCCTATGGCATGCAATTGATAAACCGTAAACTTTATGCAGGGCATCATACGGGTTTATTCTTACTAAAAAATGGTGAGGCAATCAGACGTGCTTCGTGTGATGGACTATGGCAGGTAAAGCAGTTGCGTTCAAATCCTACCTATGCAATTGGTGGCACCTATTCCGGTCTATATCTTTTTCAAATGGATAAGAATGGGGAACTGCGTGAAGTTCAGAAAATTAGTGGGTTCAATGAGTCAAGTCGTTTTTTTGAGGAAGATAGAAAAGGCAGAATTTGGGTAGGGCAATATTACAAAGGGTTATACCTGCTCACGTTAACAGACTCGTTGCGAGAAGCAGTAGTCAGCAAAGTCTCCGATTCCTATCAACTCCCTATTCAACAATATATTTTTTTGAGCAGTATTGATGATCAGATATACATCTGTACCACAAAAGGAATTTTCAAACTGGATCAAACGATCGATAAGATAGTAGAGGAAGAAGTTTTTACCCGAGTGGTAGGAAAAAACTGGGTATATCAGCTTGTGCAGGATAAACAAAAGAATGTTTATGTCTATTCCGAAAACCTGGTAGGGCTGTTCAAACAAATTAGCCCTGGCAATTATGTTTATGTGCCCTCATCCCTTTTTCAGTTGCGCCAATCGTTTAATAACGACTTGCTAAGTGTTTCGCGTAATGTGCGAACCGGAGTGCTGTTTAATGCGAATGAAGGCTTTATACACTACATCCCAGAACTGGAAGACAGGGTTTCCATTACCAACGAACCTATCATAAGTCGGGTATATAGTGTAGCCGAAGACAGCATTTTGTATTTACGGATGCCTTTTCAAGACCGGCCCGGCAAAATTGAACCTATCGGGATTACCGAGGGTATCCGGGTTTTACAATTCCTTGTGGAATCCTTTAAGTTTAAAGATGTAAGTAATCAGCAATTCCGATATCGCTTAAGCGGATTTGATGAGGATTTTGGAACCTGGACAACGGCAGGCATCAAAGAATACACCAACCTGAAAGCGGGAACGTATGAGTTTTATGTCCAAACATTTAATTCGCGTGGCGAAATCATCACCAGCCTTCCCTTACTTATTGAAGTAGCTCCATCTTTTTATAAAAGCCCTCTTGCACGGTTACTTTACTTCGCGATAGCCATTTTAATACTGTATCAGATCTACCGATACCAACGGCAATACTACCGGGGCAAACAATTAAAAATGGAGCAGGCTAAGCAACAGGAGCTGACACAAAAACAAAAAGAACTTCAGGACTTAAAGGAAGAGCAGACAAAAAGTGAATTGAGTCATATGAATAATTTGCTGGCAGCTTCAACCATGAACCTGGTGGTGAAGAATGAATTCATGGAGAATATAAAAGAAGATATAAGGCAGGCAAAAATTACCGACAAGGTAGAAGATAAGCAACGTGCACTGGAGCGCATAATAAAAGAAATTGACACCACCCTTAAAGTGCAGGAGGACTGGAAACAATTCGAACATCACTTTGATCGGGTGCATGGTGATTTTCTAAAACGACTCACTACTCAATTTACTGACCTTACGCCAGGCGAACAGAAATTGTGCGCTTTCCTGCGACTTAATATGGATACAAAAGAGATTGCCAACCTTATGGGAATTTCCCTTCGTGGAGTGGAAGTGTCGCGGTATCGGCTCAGAAAAAAACTAGGTCTTGATGCCCATCAGAATTTGTCGAAATTTATTCTTGAATACTGATTGCAGAAAATAATTGCGAGCTATCTGTAAGTAGCCGCAAGGGTCCGGGCCTACCATTCTTAAAGAAAGTTTTTTAGTACAGGCTTTTAGGCCTGCATAATGTATATTGTTGCTTAGGTGACATATCAAAATCACACTATATTTAGATTCCATGATAACTGAAAGCCAAATCTCAATACTATGAAAACGTATCCCAGCATTTTCAATGACGTAATTGGCCCTGTCATGCGCGGGCCATCCAGTTCGCACTGTGCCGCTTCAATCAGAATTGGCCGCATGTGCCGTGATTTAATGGATAATGAAATAAGCGAAGTAAACATTGAATTTGACCCGAATGGTTCTTTGGCAACTACCCACAAAGGTCAGGGCTCCGATATGGGACTATTTGGAGGATTTTTAGGATGGGAGGCCTATGAGGAGCGCCTTCCGGAATATCTTCAAGCAATTGAAAAAGCTGGCATCAAAATCAATATTAAAATACATCCGATCGGGGCCACGCATCCTAATACCTATAAACTTACATTAACAAACAAAAAGGAAATCCGGGAGTTGACAGCTATTTCAACCGGTGGGGGGATGATTGAAGTCATTGAAATAGATGGAGCAAAAGTTTCCATGGCTGGCGATTTTTACCAAACACTGGTGTATGTAAAGACACCCGCGAACATTGTTCAATTTATCGAAAAGTCGATGCCCTGCGATGAAATTATGCTGCGCACAGGAAAGTATGATTTTATTGAAGTGAAGGCAAATAAGTTTCTAACCGATGAGCTTTGCAAAGAACTCGTTAGCATGGACGAAGTATTGTTCATTAAGAAAATTAATCCTGTCCTTCCGGTAATGTCACGGAAAAATCTAGCCGTTCCTTTTATCACCTGTGAAGAAATGCTGGAATACAACAAAGATAAAAACCACGCACTGTGGGAACTTGCCGTTGATTATGAAAGTATGCGTGGAAATATCTCGCGCAAAGAGGTCTTTGAAAAGATGCGAGCCATTGTGCAGATCATGCACAATTCGATCAATCTTGGATTAAAAGGTACAAAATACGCAGACCGCATTTTAGGCGCTCAATCGATTGGATTTCAAAAGCAGATGAGTGATAAGAAGCTGGTGGAAGGCGATCTTCTTAATAAGGTGATTCTATATACCTCTGTGATGATGGAAGTAAAAAGTTCGATGGGTGTTGTCGTTGCAGCGCCAACGGCAGGTTCATGCGGGGCGTTGCCTGGAGCGATTATCGGCATCAGCACAGCGCTCGATTTACCAGAAGATGAAATGGTGAAAGCCATGTTAGCAGCCGGGATAATAGGAGTGTTCATTGCTGCTCACGCTACCTTTGCTGCAGAAGTAGGTGGGTGTATGGCCGAATGTGGCTCTGGTAGTGGCATGGCTGCTGCTGGTATTGTAGGATTGAAAAATGGCACCCTGGATCAGTCACTTGCTGCAGCTTCAATGGCCTTGCAATCTTCCCTGGGTATGATCTGCGACATGATTGCCGATCGTGTTGAAGCTCCTTGCCTGAATAGAAATGTAATGGCCGCTACCAACGCTATCTCATGTGCTAACATGGCCTTGTCCGACTATAATCATTTGATTCCGCTGGATGAAGTAATTGAAACGATGAAGAAAGTAGGGGACGCTATCCCCAATACACTGCGCTGCACGGGCCTTGGAGGATTAGCCATCACTAAAACAGCTAAGAAGATTGAGGCCATGCTTGCAAAAGTCGAGGAGGAGAGGAGCAAAACATTTTTTAAAGTCTGCTAGTTAATGGTCGTGATAAAGCAATCCGAATCAATAACGAACCGACTCACTCCTCACTAACTATGCTCGCGCTTGTTTGGGTTTCTCTTATCATACTAGCCATTTGGTTCTGTATCGTTTTGGTGAAGGATTTTTTAGCAAACAGAGACAATTTGGAAAATAGCAGTTGGCTAAAGACATCAATCATTGGCTTTGTCGTGAATTTCTTTGATGTGCTTGGCATCGGTGCCTTTGCCCCACAAACGGCATTACTAAAATTTACTAAGCAAACGGAAGATAAGCTCATCCCAGGCACAATGAATGTGGCAAACACATTACCTGTGTTGTTACAGGCATTTATCTTTATCAATATCATTGAGGTGGATCCATTAACACTGATTTTAATGTTGGTATCAGCTGCTGTGGGTGCCGTTATCGGAGCCAGCATTGTTTCGCGTCTATCGGAGAAAAAAATACGATTGACGATGGGATTTGCATTACTGGCAACAGCCGCGTTTATGCTGGCCCGAATCATGGACTGGATTCAGGGAGGTGGTGACGCAATCGGCTTAACGGATTACAAGTTAATCGTTGCAATCGTGGTTAATTTTTTCTTAGGCGCCATCATGACGGCAGGAGTAGGATTGTATGCCCCTTGCATGGCATTGGTTTTTGCGCTTGGCATGTCGCCTAAAGTGGCCTTTCCTATTATGATGGGCTCTTGTGCTTTTCTTATGCCTCCCGCTTCCATTAAGTTTATCAGAAAAGGTGCTTACAACAAAAAAGCGGCTGTGGCAATGGCCATTCCAGGTGTAATTGCGGTATTGATTGCTGCCTTTATCGTCAAGTCATTGCCATTGGATATTCTCCGGTGGGTTGTACTTGTTGTTATCATATACACTGCTGCTACGATGCTTTATGCAGCATTTAAAAAACAAGACGTGGGACCAGTAGGTGAGAAGTAGTGTTTACCTATTTTGAAATAGTTCAATTGTATAATCCAAAAGTTCCTTTCCACCATGATTGCCGTGGCCGGGAATGACAACCTTCAGATCAGGTAAGTCTTTCTTTATGGATTCAACAGTTTTCGACCATTCATATTTATTGGCATCACCCAAATAACCTTCACCTGCATTCATTGACTTGATGAGACAACCTCCAAACAAAATTTCTTCTTTTGGAATGTAACCAACAATGTTATCCTCTGTATGTCCTGCACCGTAAAAGGTGGCAAATACAGATTCGTTTCCTATTTTAAATTCGATTTCTTTTTCAAAGCCAGATTCTGGTAACACTTTTATGTTGGCAAGTTTTGCCAACTCAATGGTTTCATTGTTGGCATACGACTTTGTACCATTGGTGTGGAATTGGTTTAATCCACCCAGGCAGTCTTCGTGAAAATGTGTGACCACAATGGCCTTTATCTTTTTATTTTGTTCTACCTGAATCCAATTGATAAGTTCGGCAGCAGCACGGTCATCGGTGGGTGTGTCAAATACGATTGCTTCATCACCCCTAAGATATACCATTCCATTACAATCTACCTTACCGAAATCGTTGGTCGTAAGATAGCTAATATGCATAAAGACATTCTCACTTACTGATTTGATTGTTAAGTTGTCGGATGCATAGTTGTATGAGACCTCCCGCTGAGAGGTACAACCTGAAATCAACGCTGATAGCATCAGAAGTAATCGTATTTCTTTCATCTCTTTAAAGTACAAGATTTATCACCACATTTCCCACTTTCCAAGTGGAGTCTCCCACCACAGGGGCTCTGCGTAAAAGTAACCTGCCGGCAAAGACAGGTTACTTACTAGTTCCAACCACCACCTAATGCCTGATAGATATTCACCATGGCATTCATTTGTCGCTTCTTGGTTTCAATAAGTTCAAACCTTGATTCAAGTGCATCGCGCTGAGTAAGCAGCACTTCCATGTAGTCAGCCCTTGCCGCACGGAAAAGATTATTGGAAATATCGATCGATTGGGTCAGCGCTTGTACTTCCTGTTCTTTTAAATTGTAAGTACTTGCCATGTTGCTAATCATCGCCAATTGGTTAGCAACTTCAACATACGCATTTAAGAGTGTTCTTTCATAGTTGTAAACAGCCCGGATTTGCATGGCATTCGCATTGTAGTATGCTGCTTTAATCGCATTCCGATTCACCAAAGGTGCTGCTAAATCTCCCGCCAACGAGTAAATCAATGATTCAGGTGTTTTAACCAGGTAGGTGGGATTAAACGCCTGAAATCCAATACCGGCAGAAATACCCAACGAAGGATAAAATCTGGCTTTAGCCACCTTCACATCCAACCTGGCTGCCGCCAGATTCATTTCAGCTTGCTTTACATCTGGACGGTTTTCTAATAATTGTGATGGAATGCCCACACGAATGGTATTTGGAATTAATGTAACAAACGTAGCAGCGTCCCTGAGAATAGGTTGTGGAAATCGGCCCACTAAAAAATTAATATGGTTTTCGATTTCAATTATGTTTTGCTGAATACCAAACTGGAGGGCTCTTGTGTGTAGTACTTGTGCTTCGAACCTTCGCACCGCCAATTCAGTAACCCTGGCCGATTGCTTTTGTAATTTCACTACCTCAAACGCATTGTTCTGGATCTCAATATTCTGATTTACAATCGCCAACTGATTATCGAGTGCGAGTAATTCATAATAGGAATTTGCGATTTCAGCAATCAGATTGGTAACCATAAAATTTTTCCCTTCCACCGTTGATAGGTACCTGCTCACTGCTGCTTTCTTAGCATTGTGAAGTTTGTTCCAGATATCTATTTCCCAGGTGGCAAAAGCACCTGCCATATAATCGGGTAGTGGATCAGGTGTATCCATACCCGGCTTAATTTCGGTAGTGGCTTCACTTGAACCTTTGCTCGTATACCGCCCCGGTTTATCAACTCCGGCAGATGCACCTATGCCCACAAATGGTAAGTATTCTCCTTTTCGGGCTCTGATCTCATTTCGTGCAATCTCAATTTCCTGCAATGTGATGTTCAACTCCTGGTTGTTTCCAAGCGCAATGTCAATCAGTGCGATGAGATTTGGATCGGTAAAATATTCCCTCCATTTCATGCGTACCGTATTGGTAGTATCCAGCGAAGTATTATAACTCGCTGGCGTTGTGGTGCTAGCATTTTTACTGGTGATAGTAGGAGTACAAGCCGAAAAGAACATCAACAGCAAAATTACTCCGGCACCTGAATTTATGATTTTTGTAGTCATTTCAATTATATTATTTCTTTCGATTCTCATAGTGTGATTCTTCTGATAATGGCCTGTCGTATTCATCTCTGATCAATTGACGACCGTCAGCAAGCGTTCCGAAGATGTAATACAATCCGGGTATAACAATCACTCCGAAGATGGTTCCCAATAACATTCCTCCCAAGGCAGAACCTCCGATAGTGCGGTTTCCAATAGCACCTGCACCTTTTGCAATAACAAGCGGAATCAATCCGGCAACAAATGCAAAAGAGGTCATCAAGATAGGGCGAAAGCGCACTTTGGCACCATCAATGGCGGCTTCCAAAATAGTAGCTCCATGCCGATGTTTTTGAACTGCAAATTCTACGATTAATACCGCATTTTTTCCCAAAAGACCAACCAACATAATGAGCCCTATCTGCGCATAGATATCATTGTCCAACCCCATTAACTTAAGCAACATGAACGATCCAAAAACACCTACGGGCAAAGAGAAAATTACAGCTAACGGAATAACAAAACTTTCATACTGTGCGGCCAGCACCAGATATACAAACGCTAATACGATGACGAAAACATAAAGTGATTCATTCCCTCTCAGCGATTCATCATAAGAAAGTCCTTCCCAGGCGATATCATATCCCTTTGGCAAGGTTTCTTTTGCGACTTCTCTGATGGCTTGGATGGCTTCTTCCGTTGTATAACCAGCGGAAGGAAGTCCGCGGATGGCCGAAGAATTGTACATGTTGAATCGTGTAATTTCATTCGGGCCTTGTTTCTTTTCAAGTTTCATAAATGAGGAGTAAGGCACCATTTCTCCACGATCGTTTTTAACAAACAGATTTAGAATATCAGAGGGTAGTCGTCTGAATTCAGGTGCGGATTGAACATATACTTTGAAGAAGCGATCGAACCGGATAAACCCCTGTTCGTACGTGCTGCCAATTAAAATATTAAGATTATCCATCGCTTTACCAATAGAGACACCTTTTTGCATAGCCAGTTCATTGTCCATCACTAATTCATATTGCGGGTAATTGGCCGCGAAAAAAGTAAACAAACCTGTAAGTTCTTTGCGTGCACTTAAATCATCCATGAACTTCTTATTTATCTTATCGAACTCATGGTAGTCAGTATCTGAAGACTTATCGAGAAGGCGTAACGAAAAACCACCTGAAGATCCAAACCCGGGAATAGCAGGTGGTTCAAAAAATTCTACAATTGTTCCGAGGTCTTTCGATTTTTCCTCCAGTTCCTCCATAATTTCTTTTACAGAGTGTTCTCGTTCAGACCAGTCTTTCAGGTTGATAAGACATGTTCCTGCATTAGAGCCTCTTCCTTCTGTCATAATTTCGTATCCTGCCAGGGAAGAAACTGACTCAATATCCTCGATCTCTTTGCAAATTTTCTGAAGCTCCTGGGAGACTTCATTGGTTCTTTCCAGCGTTGATCCGGGAGGTGTCTGGATAATGGCGTAAATAGTGCCCTGGTCTTCACTGGGAATAAATCCTGCGGGTAGAATTTGATTCTCAAAAAATATGCCTGCGCAGAAAGCCAACAGGATTGCAAACGTAAGCCACCTCCTGGTTACTATTGATTTTAATAGGCCTGCATACTTCCCCGTAACACTATCAAATCCACTATTAAAGCTGTGCAGGAATCTCGTCAACAAATTTTGCTTCTTTGGGTTACCATGATTATTCTTTAATAACATGGCACATAGTACCGGAGTTAACGTAAGGGCAACCAGTGCAGAAATCACAATCGAACTGGCCATCGTGATTGAAAACTGTCTATAAAAAGTTCCTACCGGACCAGTCATAAATGAAATGGGCAAGAACACCGATACCATCACCATGGTGATTGCAATAATGGCACCGCTGATTTCATTCATTACTTTTTTTACGGCATTGTAAGGAGACAAATGTTCCTCTTCCATTTTGGCGTGCACGGCTTCAACCACCACAATGGCATCATCCACCACAATACCAATTGCTAACACAAGGGCAAAGAGTGTAACCAGATTAATGGAAAGACCAAAAAATTGAATAACAAAAAAAGCTCCTATCAATGATACCGGTACTGCCAGGATCGGTATTAAGGTAGAACGCCAGTCACCCAGAAATATAAATACAACTATTGCTACTAGTATAAATGCGTCCCGCAGGGTGTGAGTTACTTGTTCAATAGAAGCATCCAGAAATTTTGATACGTCATAGCTGATTTTATAATCTAATCCAGGTGGGAAGTCGGCTCTCATCGCTTCGAGTTTTGCTTTAACATCTTTAATTACCACGCTGGCATTACTACCATAGTTCTGCTTCAACACAATGGCTGCCGAAGGATGGCCATCCAGATTTGAATAGATATCAAAGAATTCACTGCCAAGTTCAGCTCTTCCAATATCACGTAAGTGAACACTTTCCCCTTCGGCATTGGCACGAATAATAATGCCTTCGTACTCTTCCGGTTTATTAAATCTTCCTTTATAGGTAAGCACATATTCCAGCGACTGCGCGGCAATACCGGAGCTTTGTCCTATTCTGCCCGGGCGGCCAATAATACTTTGTTCAGCCAAGGCATCCATCACCTCCTCAATGGAAATCTTATAGGCTCGCATACGATCCGGATTTAGCCAGATACGCATCGCATACGTTCTGCTTCCCAATATTTTAGTTCTTCCAACCCCATGTATCCTGTTTATTTCAGGAATCATTTTTACGTTGGCGTAATTGTATAAGAATTTTTCATCTAACTTTTTGTCTGTACTGTAGAGGTTTACATACATCAACATACTCGGTTGAATAGGAGTAATAATCACCCCTTCGCGCTGCACCAAATCCGGTAAGAGCGGCATCACTTGATCCACTCTAGTTTTCACACCAATAACCGCCTGATTTGGATCTGTGCCCGGCTCAAAGATTATCGTTACGGTTGCTTCGCCTGCACTGGTTGCATCGGTTGTCATATATCGCATTCCTTGCACCCCATTAATCGCATTTTCCAATGTGATCAGTGTAGACTTTACTAAAACATCTGCACTTGAACCTGGATAAGCAATAAAGATGCTTACTGTGGTAGGCGCTATTTCAGGAAATTGCGATATAGGAAGCTGTCGTATGGCTAGCGACCCAACAAAAAGAATTACCACCGAAATTACAATCGCAAAGACGGGCCTGTGAATTATATTTTTAAACATTACTTTGTTTTTTTTTCTTATTATTATTCAGCATATAAATCCAAATGCGATAGAACTTCTTTAGGATTCTTGAAGTCGTAACTTATTTTTTCATTCTCTCTAACCAGTCGCAAACCGTCAAGTAGAATCTTGTCATTCACTTCTAAACCACTTTGCACGGCATAAATGTGAGGCAATTCCGCGGCAACAGTAATGGCACGGGACCGTATGATATCATCCTTATCTAAAACAAAAACATAACGTTTATCTAAAATTTCAAACGTAGACTTCTGAGGGATTAATAAGGTATTGGTGAGTGGTATCGTCATTCTCACATTTCCGGTCTCACCATGTCGAAGCAGCCCATCAGGATTAGGGAATGTTGCCCGAAATGCAATGTTTCCTGTTTCATTATTAAACTCGGCTTCAATCGTTTCAACTATACCGGTATAACTAAACATCTGGCCATTTGCCATCAATAAATTAACGTGTGTTTTTTCTTTTGTTTTAGCGGTGGATTCATATTCGAGATACTCGGCTTCTGGTACGTTAAAATAAACCCACATTTTACTGTTGTCGGATAAGGTGGTTAGCAAATCACCTTCATCGACAAGACTTCCCAATCTTACATGGAACCGATCCATGATACCACTGAAGGGGGCTCGGATTTCTGTAAATCCTAAATGGACTTGCGCCAATGCCAACTCAGCCTTGGCCTTTTCAAGCTTGGCTTTAGCCAGTGCCAGTTCGTTGGGTGCAACCACATTACTTTCTGCAAGTTTTGCTGTATTCTGATATTCAATTTCAACAAAGTTGGCTTCGGCCTGTGCCTTTTGCAGTTCAGCTTTGTACAGCGTGGGCATGATTTGAAACATGAGTTGCCCTTTTTTTACAAACTGACCTTCATCTACAAAAATTTCCTGCAGGTAGCCTTTTTCCAGGGCTCGCATTTCAATATGTTGGATGGATCGAACCTGGCACACATAATCTTTTGATATTGACGTGTCCATTCGAATTGGACTGGTAACCAAAAATTTGGTTTCTTCTTTGATCTCCTCTTTGTGCGACTCACAACTGGTAATGCTTATCAGCACACACAGGCTCATGAGTATGAGTGTTAGTTTCATAATTAGTTTTGATTTTTAAACGATTTTATTTCTGAACGATTTCTTTTCAGGTGTATATGAAATACACTGGCTTATTAATTTGAAGCAACTAACTTCAGACTAATAAATACAATTAATTAATTGAAAGAAAGGCAATTTAAAATTACCATCGTTTTAGATCATATTCTGATTATACAGAATATTAGATAGAAGGGTATGTATTTTCGATTATCAGATATAAATAATCTGTCTGGTTCCCCATAGGATACCGGAGAGTAAATATAATTTTCCAGAGGCCTGACAGGCAGGTCAGATTCATCTTCTTCGATCTCATTTTCAGCAAGATCTATTTTATGTTCTGTTCCCGAAAGTGGAAATTGAATGGAAAAATCAGTGTGTTGATGCCCTTTGTCAAACCTGCTGTTATTTAACTCGTTTAGATTTCTTGACGTAGTAGCGGACAAATTACCGTATCCACTAAACGAAAGAATAACCAGAATCAGCCAGTATTTTACGAATCCTTTTTGCATTCTATCGCAAAACTATTGTAAGTTGAATACACAGTCAAGTTTTATATTAGCTGAAATAACGCTTACGCTAAGCTATATGTTCAATTTTTTATATTTTTTTTAAAAAATTGTAGAGAGTGTAGATACATGATGTTAAAAATAGTTTCAATAGAAAACGTTTGCAGAGACATCAAACATCCAAGATCAGGTATACTTTGTGTTTTCGGCAGAGAGCCGCGACAAACCAGATAGTGTTCTGAATATCAATCATATTTTTTTGGCCTTATAACGAATTACCTCAGCAGCTTCAATTGTAATAAGCGCACCACAGCCGGCTTCTTCTATGATTGGATTTACAACCTCAATAAACTCATCTATTTTTTCTTGTGTATCAACAATCTCCACAATGATGGGCAAATCCAACGAAAGATCGAGCAGCTTGGAAGCGTGTATGATACTGCTGGCACCATAGGACAGAATACCGCGAAACACCGTGGCTCCGGCAAGTCCATGTTTCTTAGCCGTGAGCACAATAGCCTCATATAAAGGCATGCCGTTATGCTTATCATATTCACCTAAAAAAATGCGGAGTAATTTTGAGTTTTTGTCGAGGTTCATAATGATCGGATTAAAATGATACCCAAAAAAGTTGCCATGATGCCGATGATGACGCTGATACCGATATACAATGAAAGATATAGGTATTGTTCATCGCGTATCAGGTTATACGACTCATAAGAAAAGGTAGAAAAGGTAGTAAACCCGCCACAAAATCCGGTGGTGAGAAAGAAACGCCATTCCGGGCTCAGCGCATTGCCACGGTCGGCAAGTGCATAAATTATCCCGATTAAGAAGCAACCCACAACGTTAACCGTGAGCGTTCCATAAGGAAAAAGTATGGGAAGAATTCTACTTATACCTTGCTGTGTAAGATAGCGGGCGATAGTACCTAAGAAACCACCGGTGCCAATAATCAGTAATATTCGAATGCTCATAAAATAACTATCAACTTTAGTTGTGAGCAGGAGTTATCAGCTGGAGGGCGGTTTAAGGCGAACTCCATCGCCTGATGATTCAAATGTATTAACCCGAGCTGGCTTATCAAAGTAATGGGAATGTTTTGTTTTGTGACTTTATTCTTGTTTGCAGAGGAGGTAAAGCACATTCACCATCTCCGTCATACGGAGTACATGTTGTTCAAATTCTTCCTCCACACTGGCTCCATGGTACCCGTTTCACGCAGATTTATCAAATTACATTGATTACAACATTTCCCTTTTTACGAAATGATTCCATATAAGCATGGGCTTCCCTGATTTGTTCCAGCGTATATCGTTTGCCTATTACGGTGATTAGTTTCCCGGATTCAATGAGATTTTTCAATACCAGTAAATCTTTTTACACTAGTATGTAACAGTTCGTTGAAGTATTCCTTAAAATGACTATACCTGTCATTTTTTCTTTAGTAATTCATTTAATTTAGATCTGGTTTCTGGCATCTCTGCTATCGATAAGGCTCTTTTGAAACAACTGATAGCGTTTATATTATCTCCTATCGCCATATAGTAATCTCCATAAGAGTCATGGAGGTTCGCGTCAAGAGGATAATTACGCACATTTAAAGCAAATAATTGTCCAGCCACATCAAATCTCTTTGTCCTTAAAGCATAATATCCCAAGTTGTTGACTAGGGATGCGTCTGGATTTACCTGGTAACCTAGTTGCTCAGTAATTTTTCGATAATGCTCTATAAGGACAGAAGGCAAATTGGTATTGGTTATTTGATACTCGGCATACCTGGGAAAAGTGTAATAATCAAAAACAAAACGTATGGCATCATGTGCCGCTATGAAGGGAACTGTACCGTGATTTTCATTCTCGTAATAAGCGTATTTAAACCGAAGTTTATTTTCGGGGTGCCTGTTCTGGTGGTGAATCAAATCCAAATTATACCTTATTAGTTCTGTTTGCTCTGATGTGTCTGCTTGCACGGCAGTCGTGTCCACGCCTCTTTCCATACGATTGGCTATTGCAAGAAACAGCGTCCTTTTTGCATACGATTCCTTTTCAATAGCGGCTTTAGCTTCATTTAAAATCTTGTGATTGTCCCACCAAATGGCTGCGTCTATAGCAATATATGCGTTGAATAAATTCTTATGATGCACCATTGCTTGCATCACCATCAATCCGCCCAGTGAGTGTCCCATGAAAAGTTTATAAGGCGCAGTAAGGTAATTGGAGTCAATGTACGGAATCAACTCTTTTTCAATGAAGGAAAGAAACTTCTCGCCTCCTCCTGAATTTGTTACCCCGTCCGTATTATTAAATACGGCTGTTGGAGTAAGATCTCTGTTTCTATTGGTATTAGGTATACCCACTACAATACTCGCTGGACAAAGGCCCACTTCTGACAAACGCTCAACGGTTATTGCAACGGAGCGAAAATTGGTTTCTCCATCTAACACATATATAACCGGGTAAGTTTGTGTGGTGTTGTTTCTGGTCTTTTTACCGGAATAGGGCGTATATATGAGCAATGGTCGTTGTTCATTTAGAACCATAGACTTAATGCTATCTGCAAAACCAAGATTGAACCCCATCTGTGTTTGGGCCTTTGCACTAAAACCAAAAAACAAAAACAAAAAAAGGATGTTGAATCCTAAAAGACTTGGTAAAACGGCAAAAGCAGTAAATATTTTCTTGTTGCCGAATTCATGATTGATGTTATTATTTTCCATGCTATTTATGTTTTTTCATCTGAATTGGATTATATTTTTGTTACTGATGTAATTATATGTTTATGATGTTAACAACTACATTCCCCTTTTTTCGAAATGATTCTACATACCTATGCGCTTCTCGTATTTGTTCAAGGGAATAACGTTTATCGATTACGGTAATTAGTTTTCCCGATTCAATCAAGTCCTTCAAAACCAACAAATCATCGGACTTTGATTTCGGATTGCTGGTTACGGAGACAAACTTTCCGTCTGATTTTAGTAAGTGCTTACACTGGGACTTAGCCGTTTTTCCTACTGAATCAAAAACGATATCAAAGCGGGTATCTACTTTAGTGAAATCAGTTTGCGTATAATCTATAATATGCTGAGCACCAAGCTGAGCTACCATATTGATGTTGGCAGTGCTGCACACGGCTGTAACATTAGCACCAAAGGACCTGGCGATCTGAACAGCAAAAGTACCCACACTTCCGGAAGCGCCATAAATCAAGACCTTATCTCCGGCTTTGATGTTGCTCTGTCTTAAGAATCGTAATGCGGTGAGTCCTCCCACTGGAACTGTAGCAGCTTCTTCAAAGGTCATGTTTGTGGGCTTTAATGAAATCAATTCATTGGCCGGCAGGCAGGCATACTCGGCATAGCCGCCAAACCTGAGGCCACACGAAGCAAAAACGGCATCCCCTGGCTTGAGCGATTGTACTTTTTTACCTACCTCCTCAATTACTCCTGCCAATTCAAACCCAAGTACTTTCACTCTTCTGGGTTTAAACAATCCATTAAATAGTCTGGCCAGAAATGGGTCCGCCTTTCGCAAGCGCCAGTCGCCTGCCGATACGGTGGTTGCATACACTTTTAGTAATACTTCATTTTCTTTAGGTATGGGTTTGCTGATTTCCTTTAATTCGAGCACATCAGGTGCCCCATATTTTTCATAAACAACTGCTTTCATTTGTTTGAGTTTACGATTGATGATTTATTAATTCTTTCTGTGGATACCTGAAGTATAAAAAGCCGGTTATTATTACCAAGGTCAATAACCCAACGATGCTTGCTTCCAGGCCGAAACTTCCCCCCGTAATCCACGTGGGTGTATTGCCAAACACAGGAGTAAAAAGGCTGCTCTGTTGTTCTCCGCTTACACCAAAACCAAGTAGGGTTCCCTGAACCACATTCGCCATAAAATGAAGTCCGATCGGCATCGCTAAATTTTTAGTCTTGATGTAAGAGATACCGAAGAGAATGGATGCAATAAAAATATTGATGGAAGCTATAATCTTTATTGTACCTGTCATACCGGGATTATTCAGATGCGTCAATAAAAACATTCCAGCTAGTAAAAGCTGAGCCGGCCATTGACCAAATGATTCAATCAGGCGATGAAAGATAAATCCTCTGAACAACAACTCTTCAGCTAGCACTACACCCATCATCACTATAATTCCGGATGAAACTGCGGTTAATGATACCTCATTGACTTGCCAATGAATAGTTCCAAATAGGGTGAGCAGTAGTGCCGGTAGTATCATGAGCACGGCACCAATTGCTAATCCAATGAAAAGTTCCCTGAACCAACTCGGATTAATCTTCCCGGTTAATTCATTTAGCGGGTTACGCCTTAATGCCTGACAAAGAATTGAAACTGCTAAAATTAAAATAGCCTGTAACCAGAAGGTTATTTCAAACCCGTAATATTCTGCCAGGAAGATTATCGGAAAAAGAAGTAAGAAAAGAATCAGGAAGAAGATAACTACCCACCAGATGCTTCGAACATTATGGGGAGTTGTAAAGAATATGTGGGATAATCTGCCAGCCATACTATTTCAGGGATTTATTCAAGATATGACTTATACAACACATTTGATTAACGAGCAGGCTCCTGGTTATTCAGGTTGAACCCCTTCGCGATTAGCCAACCGGCCAGGATCATTTCATAAAAGGCAATAGGCAGTGCTATTACAATTATTTCACTTCCGAAAGGAGAAATGATGCCAAACAACTCCAGCATCGCTCCGATAAATATCATTACGGCCCCGGTAATTCCCAGAATAGAAAGCTTCTTCGGTACCAGATTTGACTTATAGAATATCGTACTGTATATAAAGGTGTTTATTCCCAACATAAAATGAGGACCAAATACGAATGTCCAGTCGTGAATGGTTTTCAACATGTTGGCAGCATTTTGAAAGGCTGTTAGATCGGATTGCGTTGGGCTTATATATTTCTGACTGAGTGTTACAATGGAAATCATACTCAATATCCCAATAAGTATAAATATAACCTCAATCAACCGGAAACAGACATATCCTAACCCCCAGCTTTCATTGAAACGCTTTAGATAAGGAAACATCATGATGGCTGTGCCCACCGCTGAAATCGCAAGGAGAGATTCGAAGATTGCGCCAAGCACAATTTGATTTGAGTTAATAACTCCTGTTTTCAGGAAATCAGAATTTAATAAAATTGGGTCGTATAACTTAAGACCTATGATGGCCGTAACCGTTGCGGCTATAAAAAACGCACCCGTGACCTTGGCATTGCGTTTATGTTCTGAGGAGCTTATTGTTTTCATAGTTGTATTGATTAATAATTCGTGCTATTTATTTTGTGTTAAGGGCGATGGCTTAAAGCCTCTTGCAACCAGGTAAACACCCAACGAAAACTCGAATAGTGCAACCGGAACTGCGGTCAGCGCTATCAACGGGTCACGCTGCCCAATGAAATCAAACAGAACGAAGAAGTCGCCTGCGAGGAGCACGGGTCCACCGATGATGCCGATCAGCGCAAGACCCCGGGGTACCAATCGCGATTGGTACAACAAAAATCCAAGTAACAAGTCGTTGATGGCTGGCATAAGACTCTGCCCAATAAGAAATATGCGGTCATACATGGTAACGAGTGTACGGCTGGTTACCAGTGCATCAGCACCTGCAGAAGTCTGGTGCAAGGTTACCACGGTGAGAAGGAACATGACACCAGCGAAGATGGTGGCAGCTTCCAAAACCCTGGAGCTAACCAGGCCCAGAGCCATTCCTTCATTTTGTTTTCGCAGCACAGGATAAAGTGCTACGGCAGTACCGATGCCTGCAAGGGCTACGACTAACTCAAGTATGTTGCCAATAATTACAGGCGTGTCTGAACCAGATCCAAGAATATAGTCCGGGGCATGAATCGGACCATAGAGTGCAAGAGTCGGTATCGAAACAAAAGTAAGGAGGTAGAGCAGGCCAGAAGTCAGTGAGGTTTTGCGAAGTGAGCTCATAGGGGCTCGCTCTATTGAGCCACCTATGAAACCGGTTGTATTTATGCTTGCATTCATTTTTTTGTTATTTAGTTTGTGAGGGTTTAATTATAGGAAGACTGCACAGTGGCATACAGACAAAGTGCCATACTATTATTTTCTTCCAAACGGATTTGTTTTCCATGGACTCATAAAATGCAGGTTGATATTCAGGTATCGGTTATACATCTCCTGGTCATAGGAGATATTCGTTAATCCGTAAGAATATCTCACATCCAGGACTACCTGCTTTTGCTTTATACGAAATGCATACCCTGCACCCACCTGAACCCCGGCATCGAGGCGTTTAAATCCTTCGGTTGAATTTGAAAATGAGAGGGTGGTGGATGTTTCGTCACTTTTCATTTTACCCGTTAGGTTATATGCCAGTGAAGGGCCTGCGTTCACATAGAATTTACCAAAGTGATATCGTGCCAGCAAAGGTGATTCAATCGTGTACAACCTGATCGTTCTCTTATCAACAGTCAATGGATTATTGGATTCCAGCTTACCACCCTTCATGATAAAGTATGCCTCAGACACCATAGAAAAGTGAGGCGTGATACCAGCCTGAAATGCCATTCCTACCTGTGGCCCCAACACCGATTTCTTGTAATCAGCCATGGCATTGTTTGATTTGCCATAATTGACGTTTGTACTTACGGCATTAAGGATAAGGTGCATTGAGGTTTGCGCGCCCTTTGTCTCCGGGGCCTTTTCAGACACTACGCCAATGGTCTGACCAAACAAATTTCCGGTTAGGAATATCATACCTAGTACGATTCCCAGTTTTACGTGTTTTTTCATATTTCCTTGTTTTTTGATCAAAGGAATATGAATGTCCAGGGCTATGAAATTCTATTATGCAACGACTGTAATGATGTCTGCATGTTGCCGTTTTTGTTCTGCCAAATAAATGGCAAAACTAGGCTCCGCTTTGGATAAGCTGATAAAAGACGTCTTTATACGTGTCGGAAATGGGTATCAATTGGTCGGCAATTTTAATGCGACCACGTTCAATGGATACAATTTTATTCAATGCCACCATATACGATTTATGCACACGGCAAATCAAACTTGGGGGTATCAGTTTTTCAAACTCACTGAAATTCTGTAGCGTCATTATTTTCTTTGTGAGTGTATGAATTCTCCGGTAATCTCTCATCCCTTCAATGTACATGATTTCATTGAGCATAATTTTTTCCAAACGGTTTTCAGTTTTAACAAAAATGAATTCCGGAGCCGGTTCTGTGGTGCGATGGGAGAGGTTTTCCTGCGCTTTATTCACCGCTTGTAAAAAGCGATTAAACGTAAATGGCTTTAATAAATAGTCGGTTATTTTCAGTTCATATCCTTTCAATGCATATTCCTGGTAGGCAGTGGTGATAATCACCTGGCTGTTGATTTTTGTACTTTCCAGTAATTCTATTCCGGAAAGCTCGTCCATATTAATATCCAGAAATAAGACGTCTACTTTGTTGTCGTTGAGATACGTCAGTCCGGTGAGGGCGTTGTCGAACGTAGCGCTGAGTTGAAGAAAGGGTACTTTTTCAACAAAGCCTTTGGTTTTCTCCAGGGCCAGGGGCTCATCTTCAATGATTACACAAGTATATTTATCCATGTTGAATAATCAGGTTTACTCGGTACAATTCATTGTCACTATTCACCTCTAATGTATGCTTGTCCGGATAGATAAGACCAAGTCTCTTTTTAATAAGTTCATTGCCTAGACCTCCGTGATTTGACGGAATAGATTTTGAATCGTATTTATTTTCACACGTGAGGCTTATGGATTTATCCTTGATGTCAATGGTAATAGTAATGGCATTCTCCATTTTCTTATTGGTCGTATGCTTGAAAGCATTCTCGATAAAGGGAATAAAAATCATAGGAGCAATCAACTTAGTATCGGTGTTGCCCGTTACTGAAAAGTGAACATATGTATCGTTGGCTGTTCTTATCTTTTGCAGTGCGATATATTTTTCCAGATATTCAATTTCCTTCGAAAGCGGAATTTTATCAGCCCTGGTTTCATAAAGCACAAACCGGATAATGTCCGATAACTTATTCAAATAATCGGACGCCAACACAGCATCTTTTAAAATCAACGAGTCAATGTTGTTGATTGTATTAAAAAGCAGATGCGGGTCAAATTGCTTTTTAATCAGCATCATCTCCATCTCATGGTTCTTCTCCCGTAATAGTTCCTTCAGCTTGATTTCATTATACCAGGTAATGAACCCTTTTATAACTAATGCCACGCCTCCGCTCATCAAGCCAATGATAGACATGACGAAGGTAGCTTGCAGGGCAGTAGAACGTCCATGTTTGCCGCCTTCATCCATGTCAATGATCCGGCCAGTCTCAATAAAAAACCGGATTAGAATATAGGCAAGAATGCCAGATAGTATTGCTATAAGCAATCCTATAACTATAGATTGAACTATGTTTCTTTTTTGAAGATACCTGGGGAATAAAAAAAAGTAATAGGAATAAAAACAAAGGACAGACGGTAGAACCGCAAAGATTAGTACGCTATAAAGTGCATTCAGCACCCGGGAAACATCATGGTTGCTTCGATAGTATAAAACCAGTACAATAAACACCAGAAGAAAATAGCACGCCCAGAAACCTACGTGAAGCAAAATGACGAATGGCCTTTTCATGACTAAATGTACCAAATATAAAGAAACCAAAGGCCACATGAATCATGGTGCCCTTTGGTTTCCAGTTGTAGTTTGGTAAAGAATTAATTAAAACTCTTCCATAGTGAGTTCCCTGTTTACCATCATGCCGGCCGTGGTACCCATGGCCACTGCATTGGCTACTGTGCGAATGCGGGTAGTGTTATCACCACAAGCGTACACGCCATGTATGGATGTCTTTTGAGTCATATCTGCCTTAATGTATCCTTCTTCAGTTAACTCACATCCCATCAATTCAGGAACAGAACAATGTTGCAAAAATGCGGGGCGGGCATACAATGCATTTAAGAATGACACTGTACCATCTTTGAAAATGATTCTTTGTAACAACCCATTATTATTATCAAGTTTCTCTATTTCTTTCTCAACAACAGGTATTTTTCGGTTAGCCAATTTTTCGCTTTGGTCAGGCGTCAACAATGACTTGCCGTTGGTAAACAACGTAAGCTGGCTTGTCCAGTTTCTAATAAGCCCCGCGAATTCAAAGCCATAATCTCCATTACCTAAAATTCCGGTAGTTTCATCCCGCACTTCGTAGCCATGACAATAAGGACAATGAAGTACTGACTTGCCCCAGCAATCTGCAAATCCAGGAATGTCTGGCATTTGATCTATAATGCCCGTAGCAAAAATCAACTTTTTAGAGACGTAAGTATTACCGGAGCTGAGATGTACCAAAAAATCGTTCCCGCTTTTTTCTGCATTGACTACGAATCCATCCAGACGCTTTATAGTAGAATATTCATGTACTTGCTTCCTGGCTATCTCAACTATTTCACCCGGAGTTTTTCCATCGTGTGTAATGAAATTGTGGGAGTGCGGAGTATACCGATTGGCAGGTTTACCGCCATCAATGACCAGCACTTTGCGCAACGCGCGACCCAGGGCCATCGCTGCCGACAAACCGGCATAGCTGCCTCCTACAATAATAACATCCAACTTTTCTTTCATGGTGTCTTTTATTTATTGAATCCATCGAGATAAACGGAAAAAAGCAGGCCGCCATCACACTGAATAAATTATCTTCTGTTCAATGCCTTCATGCGACCTGCTTTATGCGGACATTTACTTGTTCATGGGTTCGGAGGATAACTTTTTGAGCATGGCATCCACGAAGGGAACACCTACAAATACAATCCACGGCACCAACGTAATGGTTAGTAAGAACGTGCGCTGATACAAGGGAAGTACCGATAAGGGTTCACCGAAAACCGCGAGGAATAGGGTAATGGAAGGATAAATTACCGCCCAGATTTTGAGCGAGGCAATTAATTTCATTTTTGTTTTCATGTTCGATATTCTTTTTTGTTTGTGTTATATGGCTACAAAAGTAGAGACTCAGGCTGGCAGCCGGATAGGACAATGTTGAAGTCTGATGGTACTTAATGCGAGTTCTTACGAAACGCTTCGGGCGTTTGCCCCGTACGTTTTTTAAAGAAGCGAATGAAGTAGGAAACATCTTCATAACCCAACTGAAATGCAATCTGGTTCACCTGGTTAGAAGTAGCCACCAGGTATCGCTTGGCTTCGAGCAGTATCTGGGCTTCAATGAGTTCGGCAACGGTTTTTCCTACCAGACTTTTCGTAATGGAATTGAGTTGAAAAGGGGAGAGGTGCATCATGTCTGCATAGGCCACAACTTGTTTTGTTGCACTGATTTTGGTCTCCAGCAAGTCCATGAACTCTTGCAGTTTTTCTTGTTGGTAACTATTTGCCTTAGCAGCAGCTTCACTGTTTTGCCTGTATCGTAAAAACCGAGTCAGAAAGATTTCGAGGTTGGCTCTGATTACGTTCTCATAACCTTCCTGCTTCGCCTGGTACTCTTCCAACATGTTTTGTAGTGTTGTGCTCAATGTGTTGAAATCTTTTTTTTCCAGTTTGCAGACATTGCGAGTAGCTGCCTTGCGTACTAGTTGATTGCCGTTAACGGGTGAGAGAAACTCTTTGTTGAACTCCAGCAGATACCCTTCACTGCCGGCTTTCAGTTGCAGCAGGTGTACCTGCCCTGGCCGCATAATGAAGATGGAATGTTGAGTTACTGTATGCTTGATGAAATCAATTGCATGTAAGCCGGCACCCTTTGTTACTGCTAGAAAAAAGTAGAAGTCGTGCCGGTGCAGGTCCTGGTTCAGGTCTTTTCCTGATAACACTTCGCTGACGCTCCTGATTTTAAAACTATCAAACCCGAATGTTTTTTCCTGTTGCGGCTGTATCGAACGGATGGGGATGTTTTTCATAGTCAACTGGTAAATTAAATATTAATCCAGCTTTAAGAAAGTTGAGTGGCTCAGATTTTTATTGCCGCGCGTTGTCCCGGCTCAATAGCGGAGGGTGTGTGCAATGCACGAAGGACTCAAACCTCTTTATACCTCAGCAAAAACAAACTTAAATAGCCAATCAGAATGACAAATGTTAATTCTTGCAAGATTGCCAATATGGGCGTTTGATAAACTACCAGAGTAAGTGCTCCTGCCACTCCGCCAATGACAGTGATCACCCCAAGCCATTTAGGGAAAATTGAATTGGATAATAAGAGGTATCCCAATAGTAATTGGCCCAATCCCCATATCATTAAGGCCGGATCGCTCATAAAATAAAAAAGGTTCGTCCAGATTGACATTTGGTAATCACTATTAGCGCCTTGCATATTTCTTGTACTCCAAATAGAGATTAGCGCGCCCACGTAGAGAAAGGAAATAATTCCGTTTAATAAAATTCCGAATGATGTTAACAGTATTGCCGTATAACTTAAGTCCTTGTTTTTACTATTTTTAATTACTGCTCCGAAAGCCACAATTGCGGGAATAGTCACAACTGACCAAACTAAGGATAGTGTGGCAAACAATATAAATCCGGATTGATTGGTCTCAAAATAGGCCGATACCTGGTTTGGTAAGGGTGGCTTTTGCATCAATGTGGTTGCAAAATAAATGAATCCTAAAAGGCTTGATAAAACAGAAAAAGCAATAAATATCTTTTTGTTACCAAGCTCGTGTTTGGTGTTTTTATTCTCCATATGATTCTAATTTTTAAATTTCCATTGCCACATTTCCTCTTTTATGTCCTTTTTCAACATAAGCATGTGCTTCAGCTATTTGTTCCAATGGATAAGTTCTATCAATTACGGGTTTAAATTTACCCGTTTCAATAAGTTCCTTTAACAAATTGATATCTGCTGCTGTATGGCTAATTACGCCTGTTATTACCTTTTTGTTACTTGTCATAGAAATCAACAGGCCATGAAGCATTTCTGACATTCCTGCAGCACTTAAAATCATTTTTCCATTTTTATTTAGTGACTTTAAACTTTGAGAAACAGATATTGTTTTAACGGTATCAAAAATCACATCATACGTTTCACCGTTTAGGGTAAAATCCTCCTTCGTGTAATCAATAACTTTATCTGCCCCGATAGATTTTACCAAAGCCATATTGGAAGTGCTACAAACCCCTGTAACCTCTGCTCCCAATGACTTTGCCAATTGAACGGCAGCGCTTCCCACGGCACCGGAAGCACCAACTACAAGAACTTTTTGCCCTGGTTTTATCTTTGCTTTTTTTATAAAATGCAACGCAGTAACTCCACCAAAAGGAATAACGGCTGCTTCAGTGTAAGAAATCGTTGCAGGCTTTAATGCTATTGACGCATTTTCAGGCAGACATTTGTATTCGGCATAAGCACCAAAACTCATATCGGTATGACCAAAGACAAAGTCGCCAACGTTGAAATGTTTTACATCTTCACCGACACTTTCAACTTCACCTGAAAAAACAGTACCGAGAATATTAATTTTAGGCTTTATCAAGCCGAAAATAAATCTTACAGCAAAGGGATCGGCTTTTCGTAAACGCAAATCACCTGAATTAACTGCTGTGGCTTTGATTCTTAGTAAAATCTCATTTTTTTGAGGTGTTGGCTTTTTTACATGTTTGACTTGCAGAACCTCTGGTGGGCCATATTCAAGGTAAACTGCTGCTTTCATTTTTTGATTTTCCATTTCTTTAGGGTTTTAGTTTTGACCATGCTGATTAAAGTATTTTGTTTTTGATAGAACAAAAGTGAGCTGAACTGACCTACTATCATAGGCCAATAGGGCGTCATAAAAGGACAAAAAAAATCCTGTCTGGCGACAGGAAGAGTGTTTGAGCAGGAGGTGGATTGACTAAGCGCGTAAAGAATGCTGAGACCTCTTCCTATGGGCAAGGCCATTACTCGCTATAGCATGGATAGATTTATAAATCATTTCAAAATTCGTTGTAATTGCCTTGCCGTTTTAAAACCACATTGTGAAGCAACATACTCGATAGTGTATTCTGGATTATTAAGTAGTGTCTTTGCAGTTTCAAGACGCAACTTGGTTAGGTACTCCACAATGGTTGATCCAGTTGTTTCCTTAAAAACCCGACTTAGATTTCTAGGACTCATGGCAACTTTTTCAGCCAAAGTGTCTATAGAATTTTCTCCTGAGAGGTTATCGATGATGTAGTCTTGTACTTGATGTATCTTCGGATTAATATGATTCCTGAAATCCAGATATACACTTTGTTGGCTTTGATGTTGACTACGTCTATGGTAAACAACAAGTCCGCGGGCAACGGTATGAACAAAGCGCGGGCCCTTCAAATCCTCTAGAATGCTTAACGCCAAATCAATACCAGCACTAATCCCCGCACTTGTATAGATATTATCGCTCTTAGCATAAAGGATATCTGAAACGACTTTTGCTTTGGGGAACCTCGATTGCAAAGCTTCAACCCTTCGCCAGTGGGTAGTACATTCACGACCATCCAGCATTGTCGCCTCACCCAAAGCAAATGCTGCATCACAGACGGAGCAGATATTGACCCGTTTTGCAGCACACTCATTTAGCCATTCAAAAAAGGCTTTCTCATTTCTAAATTCTTCACTAGTTACATACTCGAAGTTCATTCCGGGAATGAACAGAAAATCACCCGGTCGTAAATCTGCTTCTTTGAAGTTCTGTACTTTTCCAAATCCAATCCCTGATGTGCTAATTACTGAATTCTGGTAGGAGTAGAATTCAATTGCCAATTCATATCCATTAAATTTGGCTTCAGTAAAAACTTGAGCTGGCCCCGCAAGATCTAATAGTTCAACCTGAGGGGGTACAATAAAGGCTACTTTCAGCATATCTATTCGGTTGCTTATGATGGAATAGATACAATTTACATCAGATTATAGAATTTTTAATTTATTCTTGGTCATTTTGATACTAAGAATTTAGTTATTCGTCTATGGATAGACACCTTCAATTGTTTTATGATGCATAATTTTTTAATATTCTTTGTAATTG
>DAOOCD010000025.1:0-25654 GCA_035408225.1 Cyclobacteriaceae bacterium
CAAGTCGATTGATGATTCACCTGCCCGCCAGGATTGGGGCTGGAAACATCAGTTTGGATTAGAAGAAATGACGGGAGATATTCTTAAGAATCTGCAGGCAAATCCTGAATTAATCGTGCACTAGAAATTTGCTTACACTTTTATATTCAGGAGAATTGAATCTTAGCATATACATTCCACTGGTCAATTGAATGGGCAAGTTAGCCGAATTTCCAATAAGCATTCTTCGCAAAATCTGACGGCCGGATAAATCGTAGAGAGCAACCTCTACGGGATATTGAGGAACAAAATTCAATTCGATCTTTATTTCATCCCCACTTTGCACCGGGTTGGGGTAAACTATAAAACCCTTCTTACTATCAAACTCAACCATCGCGATCTCAAAATATTCAGAATATCCATCAAAGTCAACTGATTTTAAGCGATAGTAATTTTTTCCAATCAGTGGTTTTTCATCATTAAAGGAATAATCATGTCGATCGGTTGTAGTTCCGTTGCCTTTAACTATGGCTATACTTATAAAAATTACACCATCAGTAGATTTTTCAATATCGAAGTAATCAAAGTTTAGCTCTGAAGTGTTTGCCCACGAAAGAAACACATTATTTAATCCTCTAGAAGCCTTGAAGAATAGAAGATCAATAGGAACGTTGAATGACGTACAAAAAGCGTTACTCGAGATACAATTTGAAAAACCTCCTGTAACCGGACAAGGGCTCCCACACGTTGATCCGTTTTTAACATCTAAGGTGCCCCCACTAATTGATCCAGACCCTGAAAAGGCGGTATTGTTTTTTCCAAATAGTGTACCACCTACAATTATCGCATCCCCTGCAGCTTGCACATTATATGTAACCCCATTATTATTATTATTTCCCAAATCCCCAGACACATTCAATGTCTTATTCCCTGTAACGCTTAGCACAGATCCGGGCCCTCCTGTGATTTGAAAATTGCCAGTAATATTAACATTATTGCTTATAGTAATAGACGTATTGTTTGCTACATCAACAATTACGTTACCTGTAAATGTAATAAGGCCATCCGCCATATTATTACATTCAGCTACAGTTGCTCCACCGGTTGCTGTCCAAGCGATGGAACCAAAGTTAATATTGGATGCGACTGTAGTTGGATTTGAAGTACAAGTCTTCTGAGCAAAGAGTTCTGAGACAACCCCCAGGTTGATAAGAATAATGAAACCAAAGAGAATAAGTTTTCTCATAACCAATTAATTCCAATTTCTGCACAAGATTGATTCATCTAGAGTTACAAAAGTAACTATTTATTAAAGATCCCGCACCTAAGACTAATCTTGTTTGGAGCATTACCTAAAACATTCCTAAGTTGCGTTGAAAAAACATCACCCCGTGAATTTCTTACAAGAGAATCGAGAATCTATTAATACAATTACCATTAATAGACCTGGGGCACTTAATGCACTCAACCAGGAGACCTTGAATGAATTACATTCTGCGATTCAGGAATGTTATCAAAAGCAGGATATTAAAGGAATAATTATTACCGGTGAGGGTGATAAGGCGTTTGTGGCTGGTGCCGACATAAAGGAGATTGCATCTATTCCAACCGAAAAAGCATTCGAATTTTCCAAAAAGGGCCAAGATTTATTCAAGATGCTTGAAGATTGCCCCAAACCAGTAATCGCTGTAGTAAATGGTTTTGCTTTGGGAGGTGGCTGCGAACTTGCAATGGCTTGTCACATACGAATAGCAACTGAAAATGCCAAATTCGGATTGCCTGAAGTAAGCTTGGGAATCATTCCCGGTTATGGCGGCACCCAGCGATTGGCACAATTAGTAGGTCGGGGCAAGGCATTGGAGTTGGCCATGACAGGGGATGTGATTTCTGCCAGTGAAGCAAAAGAGATCGGACTGGTTAATCATGTGGTAACTACCAAAGAAGAAGCCTTCACTTTGGCCGAAAAAATAATGAATAAGATTTTTTCAAAGGGGCCACTGGCAATTGCCGCTTTAATCAAAAGCGTGAATGCAGGCTATGGTCAGGAGAAAGATGGCTACCAGGCAGAGGCAAAAAACTTTGCTGAGCTAACGGCAACTAAAGATTTTATTGAAGGCACCAGTGCCTTTCTGGAAAAAAGAAAAGCAAACTTTAAAGGCGAATAGTGAGTAAACTCAAACGATTGGCCGGTGATACAGTCTTGTACGGACTGGGAAGTATTTTACCCCGGATGCTAAACTACTTGCTGGTACCACTACACACTAAAAACATGTTTAGTACAGCGGAGTATGGGGAGATCACCAAACTCTACGCGTTTGTCGGTGTAATCAATATCATTTACATGTTTGGTATGGAGACCGCTTACTTCAGGTTCGCCACCAAACCCGGTTCGGATAGTAAGAGAATATTCAACCTCGCACAAACCAGTGTGATTATTATCAGTGGAGCAATCACACTACTTCTGATCGCTTTCGCAACACCCATTACCGCTTCGTTACAAATTTCAAATTCTCAATTTGTTACCTGGCTTGCTCTGACTATGTTCGTTGATGCGATTGTAGCAATACCATTTGCCCGGTTGCGATTAGAGAAAAGACCTTTGCTTTTTGCCAGCGCTAAAATTATTAACGTGTTGGTGTTGGTGGGTCTTAACTATTACTTTCTTAAAATCAGTTTTGATCCGGCTGTCGGTATTGGGTATGTGTTTATGGCCAACTTACTTGCTAACGCCTTCTTCCTTTTGTTTTTTATTAAAACACTTATATCGTGGCGGCCCGCCTGGGATAAATCATTATCTCCCCAAATGTTTCAGTATGCCTACCCGGTAATGATCACAGGTGTGGCCGGCATGATCAACGAAATGTTTTCGCGTAGTATGTTGGATTGGCGATTACCACAAAATTTTTACGCAGGCATCTCAGGCAAAGAAGCTGGAGGAATTTTTGGGGCTTGCTACAAATTCGCAGTGTTTATGAATTTGGGCATCCAGGCGTTTCGATATGCTGCTGAACCTTTCTTCTTCTCAAATGCGCACGAAAAAAATTCGCCAACACTTTTCGCCAAAGTCAACCATTACTTTGTCGTTACCTGCTGCGTGGTGTTACTAGGCATCAGCATTAACCTTGATATCTTCAAATACTTTATTGGCGAAAATTTCTGGTCCGGGTTGTCGATTGTTCCCGTGCTATTGCTTGCTTATCTTTTTTTGGGCATCTATTACAACCTGAGTGTATGGTTTAAACTCACTGACAAAACCTATTTCGGAACATTCATTACTCTCTTAGGAGTTGTTGTTACCATTGCAGGTAATTTTATTCTCATCCCCATCATGGGATTTATGGGGAGTGCCCTGGCCGCTTTGGGGTGTTATTCCATTATGGCAATTTCCTGTTACTTTCTGGGCCAGCGAAATTATCCAATACCCTACACGGTAACCCGCGATATGGGCTACATCATTTTTACATATGCGGTTTTAACATTAGTTAATAAAGTAGCCATTGACAATCAGTGGTTAGCTACCGGGTTTCATACCGTGGTAATCCTTGCCTTTCTTGCCTTCATTTATCTGGTTGAAAGAAAAAATTTTAGTAAGCCCATCGTGTAGGAATTAGTAGATTTACCTCGAGACAAATACTTTACGAGATGAACATTATCATTCCGATGGCTGGCTTGGGCAAACGCCTCCGTCCACACACCTTAACAACCGCCAAACCATTATTACCCATTGCTGGTAAACCCATAGTCCATCGCCTGGTGGAAGACATAGCACATGTATGCCCGGAGAAAATAAATAATATTGGTTTTATTGTACACCCTGGTTTTGGCAAGACCGTTGAAGATGATTTGAAGGCCGTGGCAAAAGCGGTGGGGGCCGAAGGCAAGATTTACTATCAGGAGCAAGCAATGGGTATTTCCCATGCGCTGCTCTTCGCCAAAGAATTGTTTCAGGGAAAAGTAATTGTAGCGTTTGCTGATACTTTGTTCCGTGCAGATTTCAAATTAGACACCAACAGAGATGGAACAATTTGGGTACAGAAGGTGGACAATCCTGCCCAGTTTGGTGTAATAAAACTAAATGACAAGGGAGAAATTATAGGGTTGGTTGAAAAGCCAGCAACCTTTGTTTCAGATCTGGCTATTATCGGCATCTACTTTTTTAAACAAGGCGAAAAGCTGCGCGATGAAATGCAGTATCTGATCGATAACGACATAAAAGAAAAGGGCGAGTACCAATTTACTACCGCGTTAGAACACTTGCGGCAGAAAGGGGCCCTCTTTGTACCTGGCCAGGTGCAGGAATGGCTGGATTGCGGTAACAAAGACAATATGCTTCAAACCAATCAGCGATATCTTGAATTCATAAAAGATCAAAAGTTAATTTCCGAAAAGGCAAACGTCATTAATAGCGTAGTTATTCCTCCTGTTTTTATTGACGATAATGTAACGATCGAAAACTCAGTGATCGGGCCGCATGTTTCGATTGGTATAGGTACCAAAATAGCCGATAGCCGGATTACTAACTCAATCATTCAAAAGAATTGTACCCTCAAAGCTGCGCTCTTAAAAGACAGTCTTTTAGGAAATTTCGTTAATTTTGACGGAAAATCTGCCAATCTGGATTTGGGAGATTACAGTTCGATTTGATTCCTCGGCCGTTGACAAAAAGAAATCTCCATTTATACATCTTAGTAGCCTCAATTCAACTTCTGGTGGTGGCTACTCCTGTGTTCTCGCAGAAGCGCAAAAACAGTCAGGAATCAAAACCTAATGAAATTCGCTTGCGCGAAGCTGAGTTCTTTTTTTCTGAAGCCGAAAAATATTTCATCCTCGAGGACTACGCTAAAGCGCTGCTTTATTTTCAACGGGTTTCTGAATTAAATCCTACCAATGCCACCGTTCATTATAAGATAGCCGAGGTACTCGCAAAGGGAACCAAGGAGGAAGACATTCAAAAGGCAGCCCAGAGTATTGAACTTGCTCTTAAGTACGAAAAGAAGAACAAGTATTTCTATTTGCTAGCCTCCAATATTTACGCCAATCTAGGTCAGTTTGAAAAAGCAACTACGGCATTGGAAACCATGTTGAAAGAAGTGAAGGGTACCGAAGACTATTTATTTGAACTGGCAGCACTCTATTTGTACGATAAAAAAGAAGATGAAGCCCTGAAAGTTTATAACCGGGCTGAGGATATCATGGGGGTGAACGAAGTTTCATCTCAACAAAAACAACGCATTTATCTGGACAAGGGTAAAATACCAGAGGCCCTTGCCGAAAGTGAGAAATTGCTGCAAGCGTATCCGGATGAAGAGCGCTATGTGCTTGGCTTTGCCGAAACCCTTTCAATGAATGGTCAGCGAAACAAAGCCATCCAATATCTTGAGAACTTTATTAAAGATCATCCAGAAGCAGGAAATGCAAAAATGGTTTTGGCAGGACTTTATAAAGATGATGGCCAGGAAGAAAAATCAAGAAGTTATGTGCTGGAAGTGTTCGATGATCCACAAGTGAATGTTAGCAGCAAGGTGTTGATGATGGGAACCTATAATGCAATGCTTTCTCAAAACCAGAGTAAAAAGATTAATGACCCGGAACTGGAAACGTTCGTTGTTAACCTTTTCAAAAAGTTGGAGACAAATTACTCGACTGACCCCAATGTTCATCTGGTGGGTGGCGACTTATATATGACTCTCGAAAAAGATGAGGATGCGAAAAGGGAATATCTGAAAGCAGTACGAAGTGGATCTGCTAGTTTTGAAGCCTGGCAGAACTTGCTTTATCTCGAAACGCAAAGCAACCAGATTGACAGCCTGATTGCACATTCTGAAGAAGCGCTTGAGATGTTTCCCAATCAGGCTATGGTTCATTACTTCAATGGCTATGGACATCTCCGAAAAAAACAATTCCGGGAAGCTTCTTATTCATTAGAACAGGCAAAAAAATTATCAACCTCCAATCCTGCTTTTGTGAGTGAGTTGAATGGCATGCTGGGTGATTGTTACAATGCCACAAAGGAGTACGCAAAGTCTGATCAGGCTTATGAAGAAGCGTTGGCGTTCAATCCTAACAATGACATTGTTTTGAATAACTATAGCTACTATTTGGCTCTACGAAAGGAAAATCTTGAGAAAGCAGAAAAGATGGCCGCTCAATTGGTTAAAAACTTCCCCGAGAATCCTTCTTATCTCGATACCTATGCGTGGGTTTTATTTGAGCGCGGCAAATACAAGGAAGCAAAGAAGACTATTGAAAAGGCTATCCAAAGTGGACAGGGCACCGCTACGCATTTTGAACACTACGGAGATATTCTTTTTCAACTGGGCGACATAGATAATGCGGTTAAGCAATGGCAAAAAGCAAAGCAAAAAGATGGTGATAATGCCAGCTTAGATAAAAAAATCACTAACAGAAAACTAAATTGATCTAACTATTGACTTTAATCTTGTCTAACGGCTCATGCAAAAAATAATCGCTCTTCCTCTACTCCTATTGGGTCTCTTGTTCATGCAGTCATGCCATCGCAAAGTTGTGCCCACCCTTCCTGAGGAACCCAAAACACTGGATATTGAAGAGATTGATTTTGGTTATTTGCACAGCAAAGCCCGGATGATCTTTAAAGATGAAAAGAAAGAAAGAGACGTTAAAGCTAATATTCGCATCCGTAAGGATAGTGTGATCTGGATGACATTTTCAGTTATTGGTGTACAGGGCGGAAAAGCATTGATTAACAAAGATTCAATAACTATTGTGAGTACCGTGGATAAGGAATATTACGTCTTCGATTATGCCGAACTTTCCAAACGATTCAATTTTAAGATTGATTATGCCGTTTTGGAAGCCGCGATGCTTGGAAATCCCATTCGCATAAAAAAACCCACAGATGAAATTGGCCGCGAAGGAGAGTATGACAAACTTTTACAAAAAGAAGGTTCTGTCACCATCAAAAGCCTGATCAATCCAATAATAAAGAAAATTGAACAGGTAGAATTAGTAGAATCGACTAGCAACAACACACTTAAATTGCAATATTCCAACTTCCAACCGTTGGGCGAGAAATCGTACCCCTACAACGGGGTAGTAAGCATTTTCTATAAAACCGCAGCCGGTATTTTAAACAACACCATTACATTTGAGTACAACAAAGTAGAGGTAGGTGATAAGGAATTGAAATTCCCTTTCAATATTCCGAAGCGATATGACCGCAGGTAAATTATTTTCTTTCAGTCTCTTTATTACTCTGATTTTTTTCTTTGATGCGCAGGCGCAAAAATCAAAGTCACAGCTTCAAAAGGAAAAACAACAGAATCTTGAAAAAATAAAAGAGACCGAAAAAATTCTTACCGAAACCGGAGAGCAAAAGAAAAATTCAATTGGTGAACTGGTAGCCCTTAATCAGCGCATTTTACAACAAGAATCGTTGATCAAATCCATTCAAAGCGAAATATCTTTGCTTGATTACGACATTAGTGAAAACAATCAGATCATCGATGCTCTGGAGCGCGATCTGCTAAAACTGAAAGAAGAATATTCCGCTATGCTGTTCTCCGCTCAAAAAGCCAGTGGTAAAGTAGATAAACTTACCTTTCTCTTTTCAGCCCGATCCTTTGATCAATTGATGATGCGCTTAAAATATATGGAGCAATATGGCAAAGCCCGTCAGGATCAGGCGGTGGCTATAGAAAAAGTGCAAGTTATCTTAAAGGATCAGGTTCGGGTAACAGAAGTGAAACGTGGCGAAAAGAATAATCTTCTCAAAGATGAACTCAAGCAGAACATGCAACTCACTGGGCTGAAACAAAAACAGAGAACCCTGGTGCGATCGTTGGAAAAACAGGAAAAACAATTGCGGAAAGATCTGGAAACTACCCGCAAAGCAGTAGCAGAATTGGACGAACTGATTGCTAAAATTATTAAGGAAGAGATTGAGCGTGCGGCTCGGGAGGCCCGGGAACGCGAACGAGAAAATAAAAAGAACAATAGGGAAGTTGCTGATGCTTCCGTTGCCTTGTCGGCCTCTTTTGAAGATAACAGAAATAAATTTCCGTGGCCGGTATCCGGTTTTGTATCTCAAAAATTTGGACGGCAGCAGCACCCGGTACTTAAAGGTATTGTCATTCAAAATGACGGAGTAAATATTCAAACCAAACAAGGCGAAGACGTGCGATCTGTTTTTAATGGCGAGGTAAGTGCGGTAGCCTTTACCCCAGGTATAGGAAGCACGGTTATTATTAAGCATGGTGAGTATTTCACCGTGTATACAGGGCTTAAGGAAATTTCGGTAAAGAAAGGACAGCGTATTACTACCAATCAGGAAATTGGCAAAGTGCTATCTAATAGTGATGGCATTTCAGAACTTCGGTTTCAAATCCGCAAAAATTTTGATGCCCTCGATCCACAGGAGTGGTTAAGAAACTAGTTTGAGCGGTAAAAACGCCCCAATTCGTCTAATTTTAACTATAAACAAAACTTCCATCATTATTCATTTTACCATAATTCCCTATCTTTACTGACTTAAATTTTCATTATGAGCGCAATTCTTTTGATAGGGATGCCCGGAATGGGCGAGTGGGTGATCATCGGTTTATTCGTTCTCATCTTTTTTGGAGCTAAGAAAATACCTGAATTTGCCAAAGGTTTAGGAAAAGGCATTCGTGAGTTTAAGGATGCTGTAAAAGATGTGAAGAAAGAAGTGGACAGTGCCGGAAATGAACTTCCGAAGATTGACGATAAGTAAGCATTGAGTACGGATTCGAACTTAACAGACTTACAGCGCAACCTTTTCAACGGCACTCTCTCCTGCGAAGACAGGGTTAATCAATACCTCACCAACATCGATAAAAAAAAACACCTCAATGTGTATTTGAGTGTGTATGGACAAGAAGCGCTTGTTCGTGCCCGTGAGGTTGATGCCAAAATCAAATCCAATAAAGCGGGACGATTAGCTGGACTAGTGGTTGGCCTTAAAGATGTACTGTGTTACAAAGACCATCCGCTGCAAGCCAGCAGCAAAATTCTGGATGGCTTTATTTCCCAATTTAATGCTACGGCTGTTCAACGTTTGCTGGACGAAGATGCGATTATAATCGGGCGTCAGAATTGCGATGAATTTGCCATGGGTTCCTCCAACGAGAACTCTGCTTTTGGCCCTGTGCTGAATGATCTTGACAATTCGCGTGTTCCCGGTGGCTCTTCAGGAGGTTCTGCTGTAGCTGTCATGGCTGATTTATGTGATGTGTCCCTCGGCTCTGATACCGGAGGTTCTGTGCGTCAGCCAGCTGCTTTCTGTGGCATTCTTGGAATCAAACCAACGTACTCTCGCATTTCGCGCTATGGACTGATAGCCTATGGATCTTCGTTTGATTGTATTGGCATCTTTGGAAAAAATCTGGAAGACATTGCATTGGTGCTGGAAGTAATTGCAGGGTCTGATGAGTTTGATAGTACCGTATCGCGCAAGCCAGTTCCATCCTATTCGAAAGAACTCTCCATCAGCGACAAAAAATATAAAGTTGCCTATCTGCGCGACACGCTGGAATCAGAAGCCCTGCAACCCGAAATCAAAGAATCACTTTTAGAAAAAATCAGTCAATTGAAAGCGGCTGGTCATATTGTTGAAGCTATCGACTTTCCATTGAGCGAATACATTCTGCCTACGTATTACATTCTGGCTACTGCCGAGGCGAGCTCAAATCTCTCGCGATACGATGGTGTTCGATATGGGTATCGGAGTAAAAATGTTACTGATCTTCAATCATTATATAAGAAGACTCGCTCCGAAGGTTTTGGCAAAGAAGTGGAACGAAGAATTCTGCTTGGCACGTTTGTATTAAGTGCCAGTTATTATGATGCCTATTACACAAAAGCACAAAAAGTAAGGCGGCTCATTCGCGAAAAAACCAAAGAGATCTTTACTCAATACGATTTTATCCTCACACCTACTACACCGACCACGGCTTTCAAATTAGGTGAGCATACAAGTAATCCACTTGAAATGTACCTGGCTGATTTATTTTCCGTTCAGGCTAATGTGGCCGGTGTGCCTGCCATCTCAGTTCCCTGCGGAAAGGACAAACATGGAATGCCCATTGGCCTTCAAGTGACAGCCGATGACTTTGAAGAAGCCAAGCTCTTTCAGTTCTCGCAAGTAATTCGGAACTTAGCATGATTTTGTGCCCCAAAAGGGCTTAAACAGAAAATAAATGAGGTTTTGTGTTGTTGTGTTTTTTGTTTTTGCTTCAAATCTTGCCCTGGCTCAGGACCCTTTGCCAGATACCCTTTCTCTGCCTGAACCAACGGGTGAACCACTCGCATCAGATTCAACTGTTGCAACGCTGCTCATACTTCCTTCCGATCTGGAATATATTCCCGGTGATGATACACCTGAATTAATAGAAGATCGTCTCAATTGTCTTGAGAAACAAATTCCGTTAACGTATAACAACACGGTCCATGGATTCATTGATTTTTTTACTGTACGGAACCGCGAATACACCCGCATGGTGCAGCGAAGACAAGACTTATTCTTTCCACTGTTCGAAAAGTATTTAGCTCAATACAACTTGCCGGACGAACTTAAGTACTTATCCATTATTGAATCCGGATTAAATCCAAGAGCGGTGTCGCGGGCACGAGCTGTAGGTCTTTGGCAGTTTATGTCGGGTACCGGAAAATATTTTGGTTTACAAACTGACTGGTATGTGGATGATCGCATGGATCCTGATAAATCAACAGATGCTGCATGTCGGTACCTTTCTCAGTTGTATAGAATTTTTGGTAATTGGGAGCTAGCGTTAGCTGCTTACAATTCAGGACCAGGCACAGTACGAAAAGCTGTTAGAAGATCAGGGTATAAAAAATCTTTTTGGGAAGTCTATCCGCATCTGCCACGCGAAACCCGGGCTTATGTTCCACAATTCATTGCAATAATCTATGCCATGAATTATGCAGAGCAGCATAACCTTGTGGAAACTGCGCGTGAGCAAATTCCACTTTATGATACACTGGCTGTTAAGCAATTCCTGCATTTTGAAACGCTTGCTAACCTTACCGGAACTTGCCTCGAGGATTTGCAAAAGCTTAATCCTTCAGTATTGCGAAATGCGCTTCCGGAAAATGGCAGAAAAAAGATCATTAAGATTCCTTTACACTCAAAGATAATTCTTGATTCAAACCGGGTAGCCATTTTGGATTCCGCTTCTCGGGTAGGCAGGAAAGAAATTGAACTGTCTGCAAAAAACTCAACGGGTAACACCTATGGCAGAGAAATGACTACTTACAAAGTTGTGTCTGGTGATGTGCTCGGGTCGATTGCCATTCGCCACAGGGTGAGTGTACAAGATCTAAGAACCTGGAATAATCTGAATGGCAATACAATTCGCGTGGGTCAACGTCTCGTAGTCTGGATGGCGCCTGGCAGTAGCACTGCAAAAAATACAGTATCTGCCGAAGCTATTCTATTATCACCCGACACCAAAACCTATATTGTTCAGCCTGGTGATACATTGTGGGATATCTCTAAAAAAGTCCCCGGACTAACAGTTGAGAAAATCAAAAGTCTCAATAATCTGAAAAGCAATAACTTACAGCCCGGTCAAAAATTGATTGTCGGATAAGGGCGGTATGCTGTGACGAAACCCTCCCAAAGGAATTATAATAGATAATTTTTATCATTGCTTCATGAAATACGCTTGCCTTTTACTTGTAGCCTCCCTATTAATTCTTAGTGCGTGTTCAGATAAGGACGGAAAAAATTTGCCTTCCGCGTCTGGCAGAACAGGTGATATATTTTTGATTATGGATTCCTTACAATGGAGAGGCCCATTGGGTGATGTTATGGATTCCTTATTTAATGCAGAGATGGAAGGCTTGCCGCGAAAAGAAGCCATCTTTCATATGCGTTGGATTGATCCACGTAAACTCAACTTCGTATTGAAGCAAAGAAGAAATCTGATTTTTGCTGTTACTCTTGACCAAAAAACGATTGGTGCCAATCAAATAAAACGAACGTTTACTCCTGAGTCGCTTGAGAAAATTAAAACTGAGTCCAATCTGTTCAGTCAAAACTCACGCAATTTATTTGCCAAAAATCAGGAAGTACTTTTTCTGTTTGGAAAGACAGAACCTGAACTGATTAAAAATTTACGCACTCACGGGACCAAACTGGTTGAGTATTTTAATATTAGAGAGCGCGAACGCCTCGGTGCTTCTTTATTCAGGGCGGGTCAATTGAAAGGTATTCCCCAAGTTATGCGCAAGGATTTTAAATGTGAAATGAAAGTTCCGTTCGGCTACCAGTTAGTAATGAATGAACCAGACTTTTTATGGGTACGCCAAATCAACCCGCAGGATGATAAAGACATTTTTATTGCACGAAAAAAATATACATCTCCCGAACAATTTAAAAAAGACAGTCTGATTGCTTTTCGCGACCAGGTATGCCGGAAAAATATTTTTGAAGACCCTGATCGATCGGATACCTACTTGTTAACAGAAACTTCAATCCCTTACAAACCTGTAATTACCCGTGAGATTAATTTCAATAAAAAATTTGCTGTTGAAATGCGAGGACTCTGGCGTACTAACAATCTTACAATGGGTGGCCCTTTTCTTGGATATACCTTTGTAGACGAGGCTCAGGGACTTCTGTATTACATAGAAGGATTTACATTCAGTCCGGGTAAGGATCAGCGTGAAATTATGCGTGAATTGGAAACCATTCTTTATACATTCAAAGTGAGCAGTGAATTGCCTCCACCGGCAAATTAAATCCGGCTACAAACTAATTTTTCCAATCATTTATTGGCTCAATAATTTCCTGCCAGATTGCGTAAATCGTCTGGGTTAGGTTGTAAATTGCTTTCCCTAAGTTCTAAACAAAGTTTTATGTCAATTAAGATCCGCAAGCAGGACGCACTCAATTACCACACCCAAGGACAACCCGGAAAAATAGAAGTAGTACCCACCAAGATGTTGAGTACACAACTTGATTTGGCTCTCGCCTATTCACCCGGTGTGGCCGAGCCTTGTAAAGAAATTGCAGCCAATAAAGACGATGTGTATAAATACACGAGCAAAGGAAACCTGGTAGCCGTGATCTCCAACGGTACGGCAGTATTGGGGTTAGGAAATATCGGGCCCGAAGCTTCAAAACCTGTGATGGAAGGGAAAGCTGTACTCTTTAAAAAGTATGCTGGCATTGACAGCTTTGATATTGAAATTGATGAACTCGATCCAGATGCTTTTATTAAGATCGTAAAATCTTTAGAGCCCACGTTTGGTGGTATCAACCTGGAGGATATCAAAGCGCCTGAATGTTTCAAAATTGAAACTGAATTGCGCGAAATGATGAATATTCCAATCATGCATGATGACCAGCATGGTACGGCTATTATTTCAAGCGCTTCCTTGTTAAACGCCCTGGAAATAGTAGGTAAAAAATTGAGCGAGGTTGTGATGGTAGTAAATGGAGCCGGGGCCGCTGCCGTGTCATGTACGAAACTTTATTTTGCCCTCGGGTTGAAGAAAGAGAACCTGATCATGTGTGACAGCAAGGGCGTGATTCATATAAATCGTGAAGGTCTTGATGATAGTAAAAAGGAATTTGCCACCGATAGAAAAATAAATACTCTTCAGGAAGCTATTAAAGGTGCGGATGTATTTGTAGGTCTTTCCATTGCGGATATTCTTAAGCCTGAAGATATTCTGGCTATGGCAAAAGATCCTATCGTGTTTGCGCTCGCCAATCCAAATCCTGAAATTGATTATACGCTTGCAAAAAAAACCCGGCCCGATTTAATTATGGGTACCGGCAGATCAGATTTTCCTAATCAAATAAATAATGTACTCGGCTTTCCTTACATATTCAGAGGTGCACTTGATGTGCGTGCTACTGAAATAAATGAAGCCATGAAACTGGCAGCCGTGCGCGCGTTGGCCGATCTCGCGAAGGAACCGGTACCTGATATCGTATTCCAGGCGTATGGTATTGATCGCATTCAGTTTGGAAGTGAATATCTGATTCCCAAACCTCTTGATCCCCGTCTGATCACAACCGTATCACCTGCTGTTGCAAAAGCTGCTATGGATTCGGGCGTTGCTAAAAATCCGATTACCGATTGGGGTCAATATCATCAGCAGTTGCTAAAACGCGTAGGCATTGATCAAAAACTTACCTCGCGGATCATTGACCTTGCAAAGAAGAAACCAAAAACGATTGTATTTGCGGAAGCCGATCATCCTAAAATATTAAAAGCTGCCCAGGTACTTCAAGACGAAAAAATTGCCCATCCCATTTTACTTGGACACCGTGGTGATATTGAGCGATTGATTCAGGAACATGGCCTTGATTTAAGTGATTGTAAAATCGTTGATCCGCGCGAAGAAAAAGAGCGGACTGAAAAATATTCCCGAGCCTACCATGCAAAGCGCCAACGTAAAGGTATTACCATGAAAGATGCCGAGCGGCAAATGCGCGACCGCAACGCTTTTGGTGCCATGATGGTGGAATTTGGTGAAGCCGATGCGCTCGTATCCGGACTCACAAAAGATTATCCGAAAACTATATTACCCTCGTTGCAAATTATTGGCATGGCAGAAGGAGTAAATCGGGTAGCCGGTATGTACATAATCATGAATAAAAAAGGAACCTTCTTTTTTGCTGATTGTACAGTGAACTTAGATCCAAATGTAAATGAACTCGTGGAAATTATCGGGTTAGCAGCGCGTGGAGTAAAATTCTTTGACTATGAACCGCGTGTGGCCATGCTCTCGTATTCTAATTTTGGATCAAGCAAAGGAGAAATTCCTGAAAAGACCCGCGAAGCGGTTCGTCTCGCAAAAATAAAATACCCTGGCCTTATTTTGGATGGCGACATTCAGGCAAATGTTGCCTTTGATACCGAACTCCAGCAAGAAATTTATCCCTTTAGCGCGTTGGCAAAAGAAGGAGCCAATACCTTGATATTCCCCAACCTGGCTTCAGGTAATATTGCCTATAAGTTGTTGATGGAAATTGGAGGCGCAGAAGCTATCGGTCCGGTATTGTTAGGAATGAAAAAGCCGGTTCATATTCTTCAACTTGGCAGTTCCATCCGCGATATCATTAACATGGCAGCGATTGCAGTAGTGGATGCTCAATTGCATGAAAAGAATGAGCACTTTTAAAATTCAGTTATAATCTAAAGGGCTTTTACCTTGGAAGGGTGGAGCCCTTTAGATTAATACTGATTTATATTTCTGCGGCTCATTCAAAATGCAGCCAATTCCTTTGCTCACCGAAAAAAGGGATTGCGGGTCAATATGCACCGGCAACTGAAAAGTTTTTGAAAGCCTTTCCTGAATTCCCTTAAGTTGTGCGTTACCACCGGTAACATGAATTCCGGAACGATAAATATCCGAAGCCAGTTCTGGTGGACATATTTCCAACGACTGACGAATACACTCTTCAATTTGCTTAAAGGGTTTTTCAAGAACAGTGGTTAACTCTGCCTGACTTATCGCACGGCTGGTCGGAATCCCTTCCATCAAATCCTTCCCTTTCACAGAAGCAATCTCTTTTTTATCGGCTACCGCAGAGTAGATACAGCCGATTCGCTTTTTTAAATTCTCTGCAGTCTTCAATCCAATAGACAAATTGTAGGTTCTCCGAAAATAATCCTGAATTTCCTCGTCCAGTGTATCGCCTGCAACCCGAATCGATTGAAAGGCAGCTATTCCTGACAACGAGATTACCACTACTTCAGTGATGCCACCGCCAATATCAACCACTAATTTTCCTTCTGGTTCCTGGATGTTTAATCCCATGCCTAATGCTGCCGCCAAAGGCTCGTGAACTAAAAATGTATTTCTTGATGAAAACTGATCTAATGCATCGCGCAAAGCACGTTTCTCAACCGGAGTTGTATCGTAGGGTACCCCCGACATCAGGTAATTAAATCCTGAAGCAAAGATGGATGGCTTTTGAACTTTCGCTACCAGTTCTTTCAACATCCGTTTAGCTGATTCTCCATCAGAAATCACCCCGCCTTTTAATGGTTTTATCGGCTTCAAATTAGAATGCGTCTTTTCAAGCATATCATAGGCCTGATCACCTACGGCTTCCACTTTATTGTTAAGCTCATTGACCACCATAAACGATGGTTGAGAGAGCAAAAGCGATGACTGATCCGTTAACAACGTATTGTTATTGCCCAAGTCAATAGCCAGATTTTTAGTAGATGATAAATTAAACATTACGCAAAGATAATTGGATACTTGCCAAAGTAAGTGCCTTAAGACGAAGTAAAAAAAACACACCCGGCCGGATTCTTACATGCCCTTGTTTAGCTGCCCAAATCCTCGTAAAATGCGTTCTATTTTTTAACCTTTTCATGATCGCATACCTAAAAGGAAAGCTTGTCCATAAAGAGCCCACATTTGTCTTACTGGAGGTGAATGGAATCGGCTATCAGGTGAGCATTTCACTCAACACTTTTTCCGAGATCAAAGACCAGGAAGACCTGAAACTATCTACCTACCTGCATGTGCGCGAAGATGCCCACATACTTTATGGCTTTGCAAGCGATGCCGAAAAACAGATGTTTCAATACCTGATTTCGGTAAATGGGGTGGGGCCTAATACTGCATTGGTTGTTCTCTCTTACCTGCCGCCTAACGAATTGCGTGCAGCCATTGTACGGGAGGATGCCGCAGCGCTACAGGCAGTAAAGGGTATAGGAGGCAAAACAGCCCAAAGACTGATACTTGAATTGAAGGACAAACTGAGAAAAGAGCCTGTTGAAGATAGCCTTGGAAAACCCGGTTTGGTACACAATACGATGCGCCACGAGGCGTTAACTGCCTTAATGACGCTTGGCATTACCCGTGGGGCTGCCGAAAAAAGCGTTGATACGGTCCTGAAGAAGTCAGGAAATACCATTAGTTTAGAAGAGCTCGTTAAGCAAGCACTCAAAAACGCCTGAACCACGATTGATTGTAGCAACCCGGAAGATTCAAATTCTCGGATTGGCCCTTTGCCTCTTAGCTGGCTGGTCTGCTCCCTTGGCTTACAGCCAACAACGGGATACTACGCGCACGGATACACTTCGAAGCACCATCACTAATCCTTACCGGCCTTCATTCCGAATCAAAGATCGCTATGGGGATCCCTTCTCTAATTACACAACCTATTCACCGCTTTACTTAAAAGATCCTAAAAGTCTGAGCACTGATCTGGTGATAGATACCGGACGCAACTACAACATCTTTGAGAAGATGGGGACTGTGAATTTCCGTACCCCCTCATCCATGTCCTTCGAGGAATTCAGTCGGCAGCAAGACCAGATTCTTAGACGCAGTTATTGGCAAACCCGAAGCAAGGCATTGGATGGGGAGAGCGCTGTAAGCAGTCGCAACCTTATTCCAAAAATTTATGTAAGCCCGGTGCTCGATCGGATTTTTGGTGGCAGTTATGTGGAATTGATACCACGCGGGTTTGTGAACCTTGACTTTGGCGGGCAGTGGCAACGAATTGAAAATCCATCTATCCCTATACGCCAGCAAAAAAACGGGGGCTTTGAGTTTGATCAACAGATTAACCTGAGTGTGGTAGGTAAAGTTGGCGAGAAACTTTCCGTAACGACCAACTTCGATAACAACAACTCCTTCGACTTTCAAAACAACATGAAAGTGGAATATACCGGGTTTAAGGAAGACATCATTAAGAAACTGGAAATCGGTAACGTTAGCTTGCCACTTAACAATAGTTTGATTACCGGTTCTCAAAACCTGTTCGGTGTTAAAACCCAAATGCAATTTGGAAAACTGTTTGTCACCGCCCTGGCCACAACTCAGCGAGGTAAACAATCATCCATAAAAGTTGCGGGCAGCACCAGTGGAGCTTCGCAGGGAAGGCCCTTTGAAATTGTGGGCTCGAACTATGATGAAAACCGGCATTTCTTTTTAGGTCAGTTCTTCCGCGACAATTTTGAAGGCTGGTTGGGAACACTGCCACAAATAACTTCAGGGATAAATATTACCCGGGTAGAAGTTTATCTGCTCAATCGGCAAAACGATACACAAACGCTTCGTAATGTGGTGGGCTTTATGGACATGGGTGAATCAGATAAGATTTACCGTAAAGATCTTCTCACCTCCGCAGTAGCACCACGCTCACCTACAGGCAACAATGCCAATGATCTATTCAGTCAACTTGGAACTATCTCGGCCAATTCGGATGGCATTAACCAGGCCCTTGAAGGGTTGGGACTTGTAAATGGAACTGATTTTGAAAAAATTACAAGCTCAAGAAAGTTAGCCCCCAGCGAATATACTTTTAACAAGGAACTGGGCTACTTAACCCTGCAACGCAAACTACAAAATGACGAAGCCCTTGCTGTGGCTTTTGAATACACCTACAATGGTCGGGTTTATAAAGTTGGTGAACTGAGTGAAGATTATGCCAACAAGCCAGAAAACGAGGTGGTCTATCTTAAATTACTAAGACCGCGTAAGATCAGCATCAAAGATGGACAAGGTAAAATATTGCCTACCTGGAATCTGATGATGAAGAACATTTACAACCTGAACGTAAACCAACTTACCCGTGACGGGTTTCAACTTCGGGTTATTTACCGTGACGACCGCACCGGTATTGATAACCCCCAATTGCAGGATGGAGACTATGCACGCACACAGCAATTGATACAAGTATTTGGACTTGACCGGTTGAATCCATACAACGATCCGCAACCTGATGGTAATTTCGATTTCGTGGAAAAGATTACCGTGAACCCGGAAACTGGTGCTATCATATTTCCATATCTCGAACCGTTGGATAAAGCCCTCCGAAATCTTTTTGCCAAAGAAACTAACCCGGCTATCCGCGATCAACTGATTAATAAGTATGTATATGATACTCTCTATAGAACTACGAAAGCAGAAGCTGAACTGATTGCAACAAAAAATAAGTTTTACCTGGTGGGTTCTTTTAAAGCCGGATCTGGTAAGGAGATCATCATTCAGGGCTTCAATATTTCACAAGGTTCAGTAAAAGTTTACGCGGGTGGCAGCCCATTGCGTGAAGGCACCGATTACACGGTGGATTATACATTTGGTAAAGTTACCATTCTCAATGAAGGCATATTGAGCTCGGGTAAAGACATTGAAATTTCTTATGAGCAACAGGATCCGTTTGCATTTCAAACCCGGTCGCTGATAGGCACACGACTCGATTATAAACTCAATGAAGATATCAACCTTGGCTCTACCTTGTTGTATTATAATGAACGACCGCTGATCAGCAGAAACCTGATTGGATCTGAACCTTCACGCAATCTTCAGTACGGATTAGATCTTAACCTTAGAAAAAATTCACGAATGCTAACAAAGATCGTGGATTTTTTGCCTTTCATTCAAACAAAGGAACAATCGTCCGTTACCTTGAATGCTGAATTTGCACAGTTGCTACCGGGTACTTCCAATATTGTAGATGGCGAGGGAACCTCATTCATTGATGACTTTGAAAACACAGCGACACCTTATAGCCTGATAAATCCACAAGCATGGAAACTAGCCACAACACCTAAGGATTATGATGAAACATTAGGCAGCCCCAATGATGTTCGATCTGGTTACAAGCGCGCCAAAATTGCCTGGTACCAGGTCGATAACGTATTCTATCGCACCGGTGGTCAATATAAACCGCAGAACATCAATGAAAAGGATTTGCAAAATCATTATGTAAGGGCAGTCAATCCAGAAGAAATTTTTCCATTCTACGATCCTTATGTCGGAAATTTCTTTGAACCCATTTTTGACATAGCGTATTATCCAACCGAACGTGGCTTGTACAATTACAATCCCGATTTGAATGCAGATGGGACATTAAAAAATCCAACTCAAAACTGGGGCGGCATTACCACAGCGGTGCGCGCAGAAGTTGATTTTGATAAAGCAAATATTGAATATCTAGAATTCTGGCTGATGGATCCGTTTATCAATTCGGTGAATGGACAAATCAATGACGGGAAAACTTCGCAATCCAATACAACCGGAGGTAAAGTGGTTTTCCATTTGGGAAGTATTTCCGAAGATTTAATGCGGGACGGAAAGCATGCATTCGAAAATGGATTGCCAGCTGATGGGGATACTACTTCGCTGAACGTAACCTCAAACCCCTGGGGTTATGTAACAACCAAACAATATCTGAACAATGCATTTGACAACAACCCGGAAGGGCGGCCGTTTCAGGATGTTGGTTTGGATGGGGCCAACAATGATTACGAAAGAAATAAGTTCTCAGGCTTTTTGAATTCCTTTTCAAACCCGGCCCTTAAAAATTTAATAAATCAGGATCCATCAGCTGATGATTTCAAGTATTTTCTTGATCCTTCGTACGATGAAAGTGACGCCAAAATTCTTGAGCGATATAAGAAATTCAATGGTCAGGAAAATAATACTCCGGTGCTCACGGATGCTAACGACATACCACAATCTAGCAGTACTATTCCTGACAATGAAGATCTGAACCAGGACAATACCCTGAGTGATCTCGATGAATATTACTCATATAGCATTGACTTAAAACCAAACCAGCTTGATGTCGGCAAAGAATTTATCGTAGATAAGATTTCAAATACTGTAAATGGCGACTTAGTTACCTGGTATCTCTTCCGTATTCCAGTAAGGCAGTTTGATGAGAAAGTAGGAAATATTGAGGGGTTTAAATCCATTCGATACGGTCGCTTGTATTTAACCGGGTTTAGTCAGCCTGTGGTTTTACGTATGGCTAAGTTCCGTACCGTGGGCAATCGATGGAGGCGCTATACCGGAAACTTACAGGAATCCAGTTTCGGTGAACCTATTGAACCCAATCTCGACAATTTTGCGGTGTCTGTCGTAAACGTAGAAGAAAATGGAGCCGGCAATGAGATCAAACCACCCTATATTGAACCACTCAAACGCGACCGGGATAATACATCAACTGTACAACGAAGATTAAATGAACAGGCTGTTCAATTGTGCGTGAATGAATTACCCGATGGCGATGCCCGTTCTATTTTCAAAAATGTTTCGATGGACTTTTTCAATTACGGTCGCATCCAGATGTTTTTAAGTGCCTATAATAAAAATCTTGCGAATCCAATTGCTGATAATGAATTGGTGGCGTTCGTACGGCTCGGCACTGACTTCGATGAAAACTATTACGAGATTGAACTTCCATTAACCATTACACCTGCAAATGCACCGAGAGTTGTTGAATATATCTGGCCCGAACAGAATCGTATCGATCTTGATCTTGATGAGTTATATGCGCTAAAAGTTAAACGCGATCGGGAAGGATATAACCTTGGCCTGTTATATCCGCAAGACGGACCCGCGCAGGCTGGCAAACATGGCATCCGAATCTTAGGTCGACCTGATATAAGCCAGGTGCGCATGATGATGATTGGCGTGCGCAATCCGCGCAGTGATGATGCCAAAGCATTTGATGTCTGCATCTGGGCCAACGAATTGCGCTTAACCGATTTTGACCGGACTGCAGGCTGGGCCGCAAATGCAGTGCTAAGCGCCAAGCTGGCCGACCTTGGAACCGTTACCGGTTCGGTGCGCCACATCGGGTTTGGGTATGGTGGTGTGCAATCAAAAATTTCTGAACGTGCCCGCAGCGAAACAAACTCCTACGATATCTCAGCCAACATCAGTGTAGATAAGTTACTTCCCCAATGGACTGGTTTAAAAATTCCAATGTTCATTAGTTATGAGAATACCACCATCGATCCCAAGTATGATCCGGCCAACCCGGACTTGCGGCTGGAGGCCGCTTTGAAGTCATTTGATACTCAGGCAGAGAAAGATGCTTATATAGATTTAATCCGGGATAAGTCTATTAGGCGAAGCTTGAATTTTACAAATGTGCGCAAAGTGAAAACCAAGAAAGACGCAGTAGCCCACATTTACGATATCGAAAATTTTGCTTTTACCTACGCACAAAGCGAAGCCACCCAAACAAACTTTAATTTACAGGAGAATACCAGGCGCAATTATAAAGGAGCAATCGCGTGGCAATACTCACCTAAGTTTAAAGGATTCGATCCGTTTAAGGATATGAAGTTTTTGTCTTCTCCGTTTCTGCAACTTATTAAGGATTTCAATTTTAATCCACTCCCTTCAAATATTTCGGTGCGTTATGAGTTGGATAGGTCTTTCAGTAAAATGACCTATAGGAATGCGAACACGGATGCACTCAGCTCTGTACCTAACTTTCAAAAGTTTTTTGTTTTTAATCGTACCTATAATGTGCGCTGGGCGTTAGCAAAATCACTAACACTTGATTATTCTGCGCGGGTAAATGCCATTATCGATGAACCGGATGGTGATCTCGATAATCCAGACTCGATGGATGTTGTGATTGCAAATCTGAAAAAATTTGGTCGCACAAAGACCTATGATCAAAATATAACTGCCAATTACACGGTACCCCTTGATAAGTTTCCATTAACAAACTGGCTCGGAGCCGAATATCGCTATAATGTTGGTTACAACTGGAAAGCAGGCCCGCTCGAAACAATTGATAGTTTGCGGTTGGGTAACATAGTTCAGAACTCGCAGGAGCAGGCGCTGAGTGGACGCGTTGATATGGTAAAACTTTATAATAAAATAGGGTTCCTGAAAAATATAAATACACCTAAACGACCCACTACCCCAACACCACAAACAAAAACTACACAGCCCGATACGGTAAGACGACCACCGGATTTGAAATTGGTGAAAGGGCTGCTGCGGCTCATCATGTCTTTACGAAACATAACGGGTACTTATTCTGTAAATCAGGGAACGATTCTGCCGGGCTTCACGCCAGTTCCATATCTCTTTGGTATGGATCAAAGCTGGAGCGCTCCTGGTTGGGGCTTTGTGTTGGGGCAGCAAGATCCTAACTTCCAGATAAAGGCTGGCGAAAAAGGCTGGTTGACTACCAGTCAAAAACTCACAACTCCATACTCGCAAAATCAAATGCGGGACTTAGGGTTACGAGCTTCGATAGAGCCCTCCACCGATTTGAAAATACAACTGGATGTTAAAAAGAATTCGCTCACGTCTTATCAGGAAATATATCGTATGGATTCAACGGGCCTTGCGTATGAATCATTAGGCCAAAGCCGGCTTGGCTCATATAAAACATCTATCCTAACTATTAATACTGCGTTCCAGAATAATGGAAGCATTAACTCTACCGTGTTTAAACAGTTTGAAGAAAACATAGACCTCGTTCAGGATCGGTTTACACGACTAACCGGTAATTCATACGAAACGCGATCGCAGGATGTATTGATCCCAGCCTTTATCGCAGCCTACACAGGCAAATCGGCCGAGTCGGTTAATCTTTCTCCATTCCCATCTATTCCAATCCCAAACTGGCGACTGGATTATACAGGACTTGGTAAACTGGAAGGGCTGAAAGATATCTTCCAATCCATCACAATCAATCATGCCTATACTTCTTCCTATTCGGTAGTGAACTATTCAAACTCATTGGAATATCAGGATGTTGCTATTAACAATCCAATAGAAGATTATAACAATGGCTTGTTTGCTTCTCAAACTAACGCTAATGGCGAACTGATACCTGTTTATGTTATCAGCCAGGTAATGATCAGTGAGCAGTTTGCTCCCCTGGTAGGAGTTAATTTAAGAACTAAAAGTAAGCTCAATTTCCGCTTCGAATATAAAACCAAACGCGATCTGGCGTTGAATATTTCGAACTCACAAATCACAGAACTTACGAGTAAAGATTGGTCGGTGGATTTAGGCTATACCAAAAATAACATGAAGCTACCCTTCAAAAGTCAGGGTCGGGTAATTACACTTAAAAATGATATCACCTTCCAGTTAAACATGAGCGTTACTAACAATCGCACAATTCAACGGAAAATTGATGAGGTTAACACCGTAACAAATGGAAATGTGAACTTCCAGTTAAGGCCTAATGTGAGTTACCTGGTCAATCAAAAACTTCGTGTGCAGGCGTATGTAGAACGCAGTGTAAATGAGCCGCTGGTCACCAATTCATACAAAAGATCCACTACCCGGGTTGGGGTTAAGGTTCTGTTTAATCTGGCTCAGTAAAATCAAGGGTTAAGCCGTTATTTCAATCAAAATAACTGTATTCAGGAAATCAATGCCTGATGTTCTTTTCACTATTTTTGGGAAAAATTATTTCCCCCATACTATGAACATTCCTGCAGAACTCAAGTACACCAAAGACCACGAATGGGTTAAAATTGAAGGCAATCAAGCTACCATTGGCATCACCGATTTCGCACAGAACGAGTTGGGTGATATTGTTTATGTTGATATCTCATCCGTTGGCCAGCAAATCAATCAACACGATGTTTTCGGAACCGTGGAAGCTGTAAAAACAGTTTCCGATTTATATATGCCGGTAAGTGGTAAGGTGACTGAATTCAATAAAGGATTGGAATCGGCTCCTGAAAAAGTAAACAGCGATCCTTACGGAGATGGCTGGATGGTAAAAGTTACTATTACAAACGCAGCCGAAGCCTCTGGCCTATTATCAGCTTCACAATACAAGGAACTTATTGGAAAATAATTGGTTATTAGTTTTTAGTTATTCTCTTTTCGAATAACAATCCCATACCATGATTGAGCTCCCCGTTATCTCCGCCCAGGAAACCAGGAAGAAAAAACCCGATTGGCTTCGCGTAAAGTTGCCAATAGGGCCTGAGTATGCCAAAGTTCGCAAGCTGGTAGATGACAACAAGTTGCATACAATTTGTGAAAGCGGCAATTGCCCTAACATGGGCGAATGTTGGGGTGCTGGTACGGCTACATTTATGATTCTTGGTAATGTGTGTACCCGCAGTTGTACTTTTTGTGCAGTGGCCACCGGACGTCCTACCGAATATGATACCGATGAACCAGCACGTGTAGCGGAAGCCATTAAATTGATGGGTGTAAAACATGCGGTAATCACTTCTGTAAATCGCGATGAGTTGAAAGATCGGGGCGCTGAGGTGTGGTATCAAACCGTAGTACAAACTAAAGCCCTTAGTCCTGAAACAACTATTGAAACTTTAATTCCCGATACGAAGGGAAATTGGGAAGCTCTTTACCGGATGATTGAAGGTGGACAGGAAGTGGTTTCCCATAATATGGAAACTGTAGGTCGTCTTTATCGGATGGTTAGACCACAAGCAAAGTATGAGCGAAGCCTCGAACAACTCAAGCGCATTCGCGAAGCTGGCAAACGAACCAAGTCGGGAATCATGTTAGGCGTTGGCGAAACCAAAGAAGAAGTATTTAAGGCGATGGATGACCTTGCTGAAAACGGCCTGATGATTCTTACACTCGGTCAATATTTACAGCCCACCAAAATGCATCTGGAAGTTGCTGAGTTTATTCATCCGGATACCTTCGCTATGTATAAAGAAGAAGGATTAAAACGCGGATTGAAATACGTAGAGTCCGGACCCCTGGTGCGCTCCAGCTACCATGCTGAGCGGCATGTGAATGTGCCTTTTTAAAAAAGAATCTGGTAATTATTCTGATTCGCCTTTCTGTTTCAGCTTTCTAAGATGCTCAAATAGTCTTTTTGGCTATTCTTTATCCACTACAAGTCTGGCATCACGATTGGCAAGCTCCCAGGCTGTATAGAATAATGATTGTGCGCGCTTTGCGAGTA
>DAOOCD010000026.1:0-25216 GCA_035408225.1 Cyclobacteriaceae bacterium
AGGACCTGTTAAAAAAATATCTTGAAATGTGCCTGCCTGACCCGTAGGCAGGCCTGCCTGACCGGATTTAAACTCTACGGAGAGTTCCCCACCCCGAACCTTTACCAGCACAGGCGAAGAATAACCGTGAAATGAAGCAGCTAAGGCAGCTGCCGTAACCCCCGTGCCGCAAGAAAAGGTTTCATCTTCCACACCTCGCTCGTAGGTGCGAACGAAGATGGTATTGTCTTCAAGCAATTGAATAAAATTGACATTGGTGCCATTGGGAGCGTAGTTCTGACTGTACCGGATTTTTCGCCCTTCATCAACCACCGGATGGTTTTTCACATCCATTACAAATTTCAGATAATGAGGTGAGCCAGTATTGATAAAATAATCATCGCCAATTTTTTTTGCCCCGGTGACATCATTCATTTTAAGCTTAACAATACCAGCGTTCACCAATTCAGCCTGATGGGGACCATCATAAGCATTAAACTCGGTATGGTCATTCAACAATCCCAGACTTGAGGCCATCATTACCGCTGCACGACTCCCATTGCCGCAAAGACTTTGTGAACCATCGCTGTTGTAATAGACCAGGTTAAAATCTAGAGTAGGGTGTTTTTCAATAAGCATGAGTCCATCAGCTCCTATTCCAAACCTGCGGTCACAGATTTTCTCAATTTGTTCTTTTGTAAAAGAATAGGCCCCTGATCGGTTATCGATCAGCACAAAGTCGTTGGCAGTTGCCTGATATTTATGGAAATGGATTTTAGTCACAGGAAATCTTGATGAAGGATACTAATAGATAAGAGAATCCGCACCCTATTCTGGTTACTTAACTTCTTCGTAGTCTACGTAATCACCGCCTTTAATATGACCGTCCTTATTTTTCTTCGGAGCTGAGTTAACATGGATATCTCCTTCCGGAGGTCTGCGCTGCTGAAAACGGGTTTGCTGCGAAGCTGCCCCAGCCCGGAAAAACAGTCCGCCAACTTTGTATAAAACGTACCCAACCAAGGCCAGGATGATGAAAAACCTCATAATTGCAGTTTTTTACTAAACGTTATTCCAAAGGTATAAGTTTGACTATTAACGCCAATTATCTGCTCAAATAGAAATTCCGCTCAGCATAGATGTTCATGAAGTAGTCATCCATTAAGTCATCTATAAAATAAATAGCCTCCCCGGTCGATTTCATTTCAGGGCCAAGCTCTTTGTTTACATCCGGAAATTTATTGAATGAAAAAACCGGAACTTTAATGGCATATCCATGGCGCTTAGGGCTGAACGTAAAATCCTTCAACTTTTTGTCGCCCAACATTACCTTGGTTGCATAGTTCACGTAGGGCTCATCATAAGCCTTACAGATAAAAGGAACCGTGCGCGAAGCGCGGGGGTTAGCTTCTATGATGTACACCTTATCTTTCTTGATCGCAAACTGGATGTTAATTAATCCAACTGTTTTTAGGGCTAATGCAATGCGTTTCGTATAGCTTTCAATTTGTTTGATAACCAAATCGCCAAGATTGTATGGTGGTAATACTGCATAAGAATCTCCGGAGTGAATACCGGCTGGTTCAATATGTTGCATGATACCTATAATGTAAACATCTTCACCATCACAAATAGCATCTGCTTCAGCTTCTATGGCGCCATCCAGAAAATGATCTAGCAATACTTTATTTTCAGGAAGGTGTTTCCAGATATCAATGATATGATTCTCTAATTCCTTTTCATTGATAACGATCTTCATACTTTGGCCACCCAAAACATAGGAAGGTCTGACCAGAAGTGGGAAGCCAATTGTTTTAGAGACCTCCAATGCTTCATCTGCATCAGTAGCAACTCCAAACTCCGGATAGGGAATATTCAGTTCTTTTAAAAGCGTAGAAAAACTTCCGCGGTCTTCCGCAAGATCCAATGCCTCAAAGGAAGTGCCCATGATTTTAACACCATACTTGCTCAACTTTTCAGCAAGCTTCAATGCGGTTTGTCCACCCAGCTGCACTATAACTCCTTCTGGTTTTTCATGCTGAATGATATCCCACAGGTGTTCCCAGAATACAGGCTCGAAATAGAGTTTATCGGCAATGTCAAAATCCGTAGAAACTGTTTCTGGATTGCAGTTAATCATGATGGCTTCATAGCCAGCTTCTTTCGCTGCTAAAATTCCATGTACACATGAGTAATCAAATTCTATTCCTTGACCAATACGATTAGGGCCTGAACCAAGGACGATTACTTTCTTTTTGTTGCTTACGATGGACTCATTCTCAGCATCAAACGTTGAATAGAAATAGGCGGTCTTCGCATCAAACTCGGCCGCACAGGTATCCACCATTTTATAAACCCGGTTGATGCCCATCTCTCTTCGCTTTTTATGGACTTCACTTTCGCGACAATCAATAAGGTGAGCGATTTGTCGATCGGCATAGCCTTTCTCTTTAGCAGTGCGCATCAATTCGACAGGTATCGTATCGAGTTTATATTTCTCAATTTCTTTTTCGAGTTCGATCAGTTCCCAGATCTGCTCCAAAAACCATTTGTCAATTTTGGTAAGATTCAGAATGGTCTTCATCGAAATACCCAGTTTCATAGCATCATAAATATGAAAGAGACGGTTCCAGCTGGGATGCTCAAGACTATAGAGCAGATCTGCCTGTTTGGTCAATTCTTTGCCATCGGCTCCAAGTCCATTTCTTCTGATCTCCAATGATTGACAAGCTTTTTGTAAAGCTTCCTGAAAATTTCTTCCGATACCCATCACCTCACCAACCGATTTCATCTGAAGGCCAAGTTTGCGATCGGCTCCATGAAACTTGTCGAAATTCCAGCGTGGGATTTTAACAATTACATAGTCTAGAGCTGGTTCAAAGTAAGCGGTAGTGGTTCCGGTAATTGCGTTCGTTAACTCATCAAGATTATATCCTATTGCCAGCTTGGCTGCTATTTTGGCAATCGGGTAGCCAGTAGCTTTTGAGGCCAGCGCGGAAGAACGTGATACCCGGGGGTTGATTTCAATGCCGATGATATCGTCATTATCTGGATTTACCGAAAACTGAACATTGCAACCACCAGCAAATTTTCCGATCCCGTTCATCATCTTGATGGCGAGGTCACGCATGCGTTGATAAACAGTATCCGGTAAGGTCATGGCGGGAGCTACCGTGATGGAATCTCCTGTGTGAATACCCATCGGATCGAAATTTTCAATCGAGCAAATGATAATCACATTGCCAAGTCCATCGCGTAAGAGTTCCAATTCATACTCTTTCCAGCCCATGATGCTTTGTTCTACTAATACCTCGTGAGTAGGTGACGCATGTAAGCCCCGATTCAAGGCAGCATCAAAATCTTCGGGTTTCTCAACAAACCCGCCACCGGTACCTCCCAACGTAAAGGATGGGCGTATTACAAGTGGGAATCCAATTTCCTGAGCAATCTCCTTACCTTCTAAAAACGAAGTGGCTGTGGCACCTTTGCAAACACCAACTCCCAGTTCAATCATTTTCAACCTGAATTTCTCCCGGTCTTCAGTAGTCTCAATTGCCTTAATATCAACGCCAATAATTTTTACTCCATAATTTTCCCAGATTCCTGCCTTTTCGCAGTCAATACAGAGGTTCAATGCGGTTTGTCCACCCATTGTGGGTAATACGGCATCCACGTGATGTTTTTCAAGAATTTCCCGGATTGATTTTTTCTCGAGCGGCTTTAAGTATACATGATCTGCCGTGACCTTATCGGTCATGATAGTGGCTGGGTTCGAGTTGATCAGGATAACTTCAATGCCTTCTTCGCGCAGCGAACGGGCGGCTTGAGAGCCCGCATAATCAAATTCACAGGCTTGACCGATAATAATGGGACCGCTACCGATAATTAGTACGGAGCGAATACTGCGATCTCTAGGCATAGTGGCTGTTTGGGTATGGATAAATCGGGCAAAAATAATGAGTATTTCACGATTTAATGGCCCATATGATTACTTTTATTCAGAAGGCTATGGTAGTAAGTTTTTTTTCCGAATTTTTATATTCAACTTATTTCAAGTGAATCTTAATCTGCAAGGCAAAGCTGAAAATACCTACGATGCAATCGTGGTCGGTTCTGGAATCAGTGGTGGCTGGGCCGCCAAAGAACTCTGCGAAAGCGGATTAAAAGTTCTGCTTCTTGAAAGAGGTAAAAATATTAAGCATCCAAGTTATCCAACGGCTTCGCTTGATCCCTGGCAACTGGATCATCATGGTCGTCTTAGCGAAAAAGATCGAGCAATATGTCCCATTCAAACCAGGCACTACTCGTATGGTGATGATAATAAACACTTCTATATAAACGATTTGGAAAATCCATATACTGAGACCAAGCGCTTTGATTGGATCAGGGGCGATATAGTTGGTGGACGATCAGTACTATGGGCTCGCCAATGTTACCGGTTGAGTGATTTGGATTTTGAGGCCAATAAGCGGGACAGTATTGCTGTGGATTGGCCAATCCGATACAAGGATATTGCACCATGGTACGATTATGTAGAGCAATTCATAGGAGTCAGTGGAAAGGAAGAGGGAATTCCTCATTTGCCTGATGGAAAGTTTTTACCACCCATGGAGATGAATTGCGTGGAGGAGGATTTTAAAAACAAAGTTGAATCAAAATTCCCGGGTCGTAAGATTACCATCGGCCGGACTGCTAATCTTACTGCACTTGTAAAGGGCAGGGGAGTTTGTCAATATCGGAATTTGTGTCATCGTGGATGTCCTTATGGAGCATATTTCAGTACTAATGCAAGCACGCTACCAGCTGCTTTTGCTACAGGAAATCTTACACTGAGACCGAACTCACTTGTGAATCGTGTTTTGTATGACGAAACAAAAGAGAAAGCTACCGGAGTTGAAATTGTGGATACTGAAACGAATGAGGTAATTGAATTTTATTCCCGAATTATTTTTTTGAATGCAGCGACTTTGGCAACCGCTTTTATTTTGCTCAACTCAACCTCTGGCCGCTTTCCAAACGGACTTGGCAATGACAGTGATCAGGTGGGTCGCAATATTATGGATCACCATAAGGGTGCCGGTGCTAATGCTGAAGTTGCAGGGTTTGAAGAAAAGTACTATTATGGCCGTAGACCCAATGGAATTTATTTTCCACGATTTAGAAATCTAACCGAAAAGAGCAAGGATTACATCAGGGGTTTTGGTTATCAGGGTGGTGCAGGAAGAAGCGGCTGGGGTAGAGGAACTAATGACCTCGACTTGGGGACTGAATTGAAGGAAAAATTGACCACACCTGCAGGCTGGACTATTGGTTTTGGTGGTTTTGGTGAATGTCTGCCATATCAGGAAAACCGGGTTACTATAAATAAAGATCAAAAGGATAAATGGGGTCGGCCTACGCTCACTACAGATATAGAGTTTAAGCAAAATGAAAAAGCTATGCAGCAGGATATGGCCAATGATATGGCTGAAATGCTGGAAGCAGCTGGGTACAAGAATGTGCGACCCTATTCCAATATTTCTTTTCCGGGAAATGCCAATCACGAAATGGGAAGTGTACGCATGGGGCGCGATCCTAAAACCTCCGTACTAAATGAATTTAATCAGATGCATGAGGTAAAGAATATTTTTATCACCGATGGTTCCTTCATGACTTCTTCGTCTTGTGTTAATCCATCGCTAACATACATGGCCATGACTGCGCGAGCCTGTGCGTTTGCTGTGGGTGAGATGAAGAAGCAAAATATTTGATTTACCAGGTATTAATTTCTGAATTCTTTAAACCTGCGGATCATAGCTATTGAAAAACCAACCATTAAGACACCGGTGCCTAACCATAAAATGTTAATCAATGGTTTTTCCATTGCTTTAATAATTACCCAGTCTTTCTGGCGTGTGTTTAGTCCAAGGCTGAATTCATTGGATTCGGGATGAATATTCATTAGCGTAATTCTAACACCCAGATCATTTATTTCAGAGGGTAATCGGCCCACTTGTGTTTTGTCTTTTATTAAAAAGATGGGCTCTGAATAGTAAGAGTTTCTTTCTCCGGTTACTTTTATTTTAGCTTTTACGGCAACGTCTTCATCAGAAAGTTGGATTCCTTCTATTTCATGAATACGGGTGACTTCTTCTAACACCGCCACATAATCATTCACAAAAAATTGTTGGTTGATGCGAACCTGAACTTCTTCCAATTTACTCCATTCAGGTTCTTCTTCGCGATTCATGGGAAGTGAAACGTGGGTGTAAAGATCACGCCCAATATTTCTTTTAATGTCCGGGGAGGCAACAAATCCACCCATGGATGGATTAATCTGAACACGAGGAAACAGGAGAGCCTCCACGTTACCATTCCTTCTTAGTTCAATCTCGTAATAAGTATTTTCAGGATTGATTTCGAACGTATCTTTTTCACTCAAAATTTTCTTCCCCTTAAATTCAATATCCTTTCTGGCTACTACTTTATAAGGATCCATGGTTAGATCGATATCATTTTTACTTACATAGCCACTTATTTTTCGTGGCTCTACCCGTTCGCCCAGGTACTCGATTTCATAACCGCCCATCGTACGAGGTTCATTAATAAATAGTAAGAGATTATCGCGGTTAAACTCGGTAGGAAGATCTTTGGAAATGAGCATCCCTGTATTGTTCAGGGAAACAACTTTGGAGTATCCGGAAGAAAACATAACCCCGATAAGCATCATGCCAATGCCAATGTGTGCCAGTGCTCCACCTGATAACGAAGGATTAACCTTTATGACGGATGAAAGTACTTTTAGATTCGACACAATCAGATAAACTCCAGCCAGCGTAAGCAATACATAAGCAGGCTCATACACTTTTGCAATCGAGATGATGATCGCAAAAACTATAAGTGATATCAAGATTGGAGGCAGAATTTCTTTCTTCAGTTTTTCTTTTTCCATTCGCTTCCACCAAAAGAACTGACCGGTTCCTGAGATAAGCGCTACTAATACACCAAACCAAAGCTGAAACTTTGAATAAAAACCTATTTGATCAGCCGGGGGGGCTAGGTTTGATTCTCCACCAAAAAGTTCTACCAGACTATTATAAACTGGAATGGAGGTTGGGAGTAATACCTGAAAGCCCATCAGGCATAATGTGGTAGCGCCTAAGAAAATCCAAAACTCGCGTGAATAGATCGAAGCTTCTTTTTCGGAAGAAGGAATTTCTTTCCAGCGAATGGCAGCAAGAAAGATTGCTGCAACTGTAAAAAATAAAAGATAGATTAGTAATTGACCTGAGAGACCCAGATCGGTAAAGGAATGTACAGATGCATCACCCAAAATTCCGCTGCGGGTAAGAAATGTTGAATACAAAATCAGGACAAAGACTGAGATATTTAAAATCATTGCGGATTTTAATGCCGCCTGACTGTTTTTGTAGATGATCATTGTGTGTATCGATGCAATCAACACTAGCCAAGGCACATACACTGCGTTTTCAACGGGGTCCCAGTTCCAGTAACCCCCAAAGTTCAGAGTTTCATAGGCCCAATAGCCTCCCATCAGGATTCCTAATCCCAAAATACCAGCACCAAGCAAAGCCCAGGGTAACGCGGGCTTTATCCATTCTGAATACTTTCTTTGCCAGAGGCCTGCTATGCAAAATGCAAAAGGGGGCAATGTTAGGGCAAAACCCAGAAATAATGTTGGAGGATGAATCACCATCCAGTAATTCTGTAATAATGGATTAAGGCCACTACCATCTTTGGGTATGAAATCAGGCTGAAGTTTAAAGATCGGATCATCAATAGCATCGCGAAGCAGGATGAAAGGTGAACTTCCCAGCTTGATATTGATGAATGGGATCACCACACCCAAAATCATGGACGCCAGGAAAGCCTGAACCAAACCAAAGACAACCATTACAGGCGCCTCCCACGCACGCTGTGTGCGGATCAGAAAAATTCCAAGGACAGCCTGCCAGAAAATCCATAACAGAAAACTTCCTTCCTGACCATTCCAAAAAGTAGAAATCAGGTAATGTAGTGGCAGTCGGCTGTCGGAATGACTATAAGCATAATGATATTCGAAGTAGTGATTGTAAATGATGATGAACAAACAGGTTACTACACCGATAACGGCAGTACTATGCAGATAAAATGCTACCCGTGCGTTTTGTAACCACTGATCTTTAGTTTCAGAGTTGGCCGAATTTGCTTTCCAGTAAGTGAATACACTAAGCAGGGAAGTAACAAATGAAGCGATAACGAAAAGGTGACCCAGGTCACCAATGAAATAATGCATTTACAAAAGAGTTAACAGAGTTCGACTTACAAAAAATGATTCATTAGGATTTTCGTAACGAATGGATTTCATCCGATCAAATGCCTGCATTAATTTTCTCTTCCTGATATTTTGAAGGACACTTCAGCAAGATCTTACGAGCCACAAAATCATTATTCTGATAGTTTCCAATTACAACAACCTTTTCAGAACGGGTAAAATCAGGAGGCATCGGTTCGTTGTAATATACTTTCTGCTCTTTTTGATGCTCATCTATCAGAATGAAGGAGAAGGATAAGTTGTCTTGACTTTTTTCGATACCGAGAATATTGCCCTGCTCGTCTTTTTTCAAATCACCGACCACATGGATTTGTGTGTTGTTTCCGGTGGAGGCCATTTGATAAGCCTGATCGAAGGAAACATACGTGCTGGCATCACCTGCTGTTGCTATGATTAGCGCAATGCATGCAGCAATAATAACGATGGCAATGATATGTGATTTCTTCATTTCCGTAACTTTTCGACCCAAAGTTACAGTCAAAAACAGCGATTCAGATTAAAAAGTTGATTAATTAACGAATGAAATTAGCTTTTCTTTTCAGGTAGTTTTTTTTCAATCCGGGTAATTTTCCGATCCAGGAAAACCAAATAGCCAATCAAGCCCACAAAGATTACCAGGAGGATAGCCACCACAACGTAGATCTTCCCTTCAGAGCGCATCGTGTCGGCCATTTCAATGGGTTGCGCATTTAGTAAAATAGGGGCAAACAAGAGGATAATTAATCCTGTCATACTAGTGATCTTATTCATTTTCCTGATTAAGTATTTTTTCATTGATTAATCGCACCCGGATTCGCAGCGTGGCAATCCACACCCCAAGTAAAATCCACCCCGCAACAGCAGGATAAAAGACCAGCCTCATTTTACTATCCAGATCATACATATTGAAACCAGGATTTCCACCGCTGCCGGGATGCATGGAGCTTGTCATGCGTGGAATAACAAAGATCAAGGGAATCATCGCAGCAAAGGCGAAAATATTGTAAACAGCACTTAGTCGGGCCCGTTGATCTTCATTTTCAACAGAGCCTCTTAACACGAAATAGGCAAGATAAACCAGTAGCGATATAGCGGCACCGTTTTGTTTAGGATCACCATGCCAGGGGGAGCCCCAGGTATAATTGGCCCAGATCATTCCGGTAAAAATTCCTAATAGACCAAGTAACAACCCTGTGTTAGCGAACTCAACTGCGTAAGTATCTCTTTCAAAAGAAGGATTTCGCAAATACTGAACGGAATGAATCGTAGAGATTAAGAATAAGACGACCATACCAAACCACATGGGTACATGAAAATAGAGAGCCCGGATTGTTTCATTTACTATGTTCAATCTGGGAACCTCAAAGAGAAAACCGGCAATAATTGTATATAAGAGTAATATAGCCGCTAATACTTTTAACCAGGTCTTCATGTTAATTCTTAAACTAAGAACAAGATTTTAACTGCGCCAAATATACGGGAAGAGGAGATATGACGCGGCAGTAACCAGGCAATTTATTGCCAGTAGCGTTAACAGATCATTGGTACTTACAGACCGGTCTAAACCATCGATGCAATTCTTAGTCACTTTAACTGCAATGAGAAGCACTGATATTACGATAGGAAAACTGAGCACCGCCATTAGGATATGACTATTATTGGCTTTTGCAGCAATGCCCGATAGCAGCGTTAGGGATGAGGAGAAACCCATAGCACCGAGCAATAACATGACGCTGAAGAGGCCAAGGTCTGCTATTGGATTTTTCAGAAGAACAGCAAAGAGTGCAAATCCGGTGAATGATAGGAGAACGGTAAGTAGAAAATTGTAGATAATTTTTGAAAGGATGATGTCTTCAGGTGCGGCTATGGAATAGTAATAGATATCGCGCCCCCTTTTTTCTCCGATAAAGCTTTTTGCAATGGTATTAATAACAGTAAAGAGTATGGTGATCCAGTAAAGAGCACTCCAAACCAGCGGGGTAATCTGATTTTGGCGTAAACTGAAAGTAAGGTAACATATGAAGGCTGTACTGAACAGGTATAGTAATAGTCCTGAAATTACAGACTTACGCCTGAGCTCCAGCGTTAGTTCTTTTAGAAAAAGGGCCTTAAGACTTTGCAAGTTTTTCTTCGGATAGACTTACGATTTTACGAAGGGACTTGAACCCGAGAATCAAGGCAACGATGAAAAGCCCGAAAGAAGCACCCGCAGATAATGAGATAGACAATTTGGGACTGACAGGTTTTTCAAAAACGGTAAATCCTTCTACCAGTTGAATGCTGTTAACAGTTTCTAGTGAATTTTGAAGATTAATTTTTTCTTTGTTCAGGTCAAGGATTTTAGTGTTAACCGTAGTGGGATCAAATAATATAAGATTATCCTTACTGGATTGCGTTATTTCGCCATTCGTTATTCTTGATTTTAGTTCATTAAGATCTACGAGCTCTTTGTCAATCTTCTCAATTACTTGAGTGTAGTATTTTTTTCTTTGCTCTACCCTAATCTTAACATAGTCATTGGTCTCAAAAAAATTGATCAATCCGCTTTGTAAGCCTGGCCAGATGGAGTTATCACTTGCCTGGCAGGTTATGGTCAAATAAGTCTTTTCTTCTTCTTTTCTGCCATCTGCCTTTTCGATAGCATTTTTTACTTCCAGTTTGCCAAGGGCTAAGGCGTCCGCTGGGGTTAAGTTCAATTTAGCGGAGAGTGATTCAATGTTTCTTTCTTTTATCAGTTTATTAAGATCCTCTGCTATGGTCTTGCTATAAGACTCGGTAAGAATTTCTGAACTGACTAACATCCGGCTCTCATAGGATTTTGGAACAAACTGGTAGTAGGCCAGTCCAAGAAGGCTACCAACCAAAAATGCCCCAACGATAAGTTTAATGTTGCTTTTGATGCTGATTACTACCCGTGCCAGAAGTTCCAGCAAATCAATTTCATCAGAGTTTAAAGGTTGCTTTTGATTCTCAGTCATTGATGAAAGCTTTTAAGGATTTGCGCAAATCTAACCAGATTTGCCGTACTTTTGTGGCCAAATTATTCTTTTGTGAGTTCTGAACGCATATTAGTAACGGGTGCAGCTGGGTTTATTGGGTTTCATTTAGCCAAACGACTTATCGATCAAGGCTATGAAGTTATTGGTCTTGATAACATGAATGATTACTATGATGTCGGGTTGAAAGAATCTCGTCTGGAAATTCTGCGGAAGTCAAGCAATTTTTCAAATCATAAAATTGATCTTCAAAACAAGCCTGCCGTTGATGATCTTTTCTCTAATAAAACATTTGATTATGTAGTTAATCTGGCGGCTCAGGCAGGTGTCAGATATTCACTTACGAATCCGTATGCTTACCTGGAGAGCAACCTTACAGGTTTTTTAAATATTTTGGAAGCTTGTCGTCATTACCCCGTAAAGCATTTGGTTTACGCGTCATCCAGTTCTGTTTATGGAGCTAATCGCAAAATGCCTTTTTCGGTTCACGATAATGTAGACCATCCTTTAGCCTTATATGCAGCAACTAAAAAGAGCAACGAGTTGATGGCTCATGCTTATTCGAACCTGTATCAAATTCCTACAACAGGTCTTAGATTCTTTACGGTTTATGGTCCCTATGGAAGACCCGATATGGCGTTGTTCTTATTCACTAAGGCGATTTTGGAAGGTAAACCCATTGACGTCTTCAATCAGGGTAAAATGCGAAGAGACTTTACTTACGTGGATGATATCGTTGAGGGAATAGTTCGCCTGATTCCAAAGCCACCGACTGGCAATCCCGGATGGAGTGGGGAAAATCCTGATCCGGCTTCCAGTTTTGCTCCGTATAAGATTTATAATATTGGAAATAATCAACCTGTCGAACTCCTTCATTTTATTGAAGTGCTGGAGTCTAAGTTGGGTAGAAAGGCAGTTAAAAATCTACTCCCTTTACAGGAAGGTGACGTGCCGGAAACGTATGCAGATGTAGATGATTTGATGCGCGATGTTGGGTTTAAACCGTCCACATCCATAGAAACCGGAATCGGAAATTTTGTGAATTGGTATAAAGAATATTATAAAGTGAAATGATGGAAAAAGTAGGAATCATAGGATTGGGATATGTAGGATTACCATTGGCAGTTGAATTTGGAAAAATTTTAGATGTAGTTGGTTTTGATATCAACCAATCGAGAATAGAAGAATTAAAATCGGGGTATGACAGAACATTGGAGGTTGATAAAGACGAATTAAATTCAGCCACACGTTTGTCGTATTCGGCCAGTCCGCAGGACTTAAAACAGGTCAATTATTTTATCGTTACGGTGCCCACTCCGGTGGATGAGTATAAGACTCCAGACCTCACACCTCTGATCAAAGCAAGTGAAACAGTTGGTAAGGTTTTGAAAAAAGGGGATGTCGTTATCTATGAATCTACAGTATATCCAGGCTGTACTGAGGAAGATTGCGTTCCGGTTCTTGAAAAATTCAGTGGATTGAAGTTCAATGTTGATTTTTTCTGTGGCTATTCACCTGAACGTATTAATCCAGGAGATAAGCAACATCGTTTACCTAATATTAAGAAGGTAACTAGCGGAAGTACTCCTGAAATTGCTGAGAAAGTTGACCGGCTTTATAAAAAAATTATTAAAGCGGGCACGCACAAGGCTTCAAGTATTAAAGTTGCAGAAGCTGCTAAAGTGATAGAGAACTCGCAACGGGATATTAACATTGCCTTTGTCAATGAGCTCTCACTGATTTTTGAAAAAATGGGGATCGATACCCATGAAGTTCTTGAAGCAGCTGGTACCAAGTGGAATTTTCTTTCCTATAAACCCGGCTTGGTTGGGGGGCATTGCATTGGAGTAGATCCTTATTATCTCACCTACAAGGCCGATAGCCTGGGGTATCACCCTCAGGTAATTCTTGCGGGAAGACGGATTAATGACAATATGGGGATTCATATTGCTAACCGCGTAATCAAGTTAATGACACAAAATGATTTGCCAGTAAATAAATCCAAAGTATTAGTGTTGGGTATAACTTTCAAAGAGAATTGCCCGGATATTCGAAACAGTCGGGCGATTGATGTCATTCGCGAATTGCAGAGTTTTGGAGCCGATGTAGAGGTTTATGATCCCCATGCTGATGCTCAGGAAGTAGGGCATGAGTATGGATTATCCTTGACCAGCAAACTAAATAAGAAATACTCAGCAATTGTATTGGCAGTAAGTCATAATGAATTCAAGTCGCTTGATTGGCCTGCCATTAAGAATGATAATACAATCATTTATGATGTAAAAGGATTTTTAGATAAGACCTTTGTAACCGCACGCTTGTAATTATATGGCAACTTCAAATCACATATTGGTAACTGGTGGTGCCGGATATATAGGTTCGCATACAGTTGTAGAATTACTCACGATGGGTTACAAGGTCACCGTAGTTGATACGCTGGAGCGTAGTGAATACCGGATGATAGAAGGCATTGAATCAATAACAGGAAAGAAGGTTGATTTTCATAAAATCGATTGCCTTGATTCAGTGGCACTGAATGATTTGTTCTCTAAAAACGGGGTTACTACTGTAATTCATTTTGCAGCCTATAAGTCAGTGAATGAGTCAGTTGTTAAGCCGATTGAATATTATAAAAACAATGTGGGCTCGCTGATAACAGTGCTTGAAGTCATGAAAAAACATCAGGTAACAGACCTGATTTTTTCTTCTTCTTGTACAGTCTACGGACAACCTGATCAAATTCAGGTTGATGAGTCGGCTCCTTTTAAAAAGGCCGAATCACCGTATGGTTCTACAAAACAGATTTGCGAACGAATTCTGGAGGATGCAGCCACCGATGGATTCAGGATTATATCGCTTCGGTATTTTAATCCGATAGGGGCGCACCCCAGTGCCATGATTGGAGAACTCCCAATAGGAATACCCAACAACCTGGTGCCGTATGTTACTCAGACTGCTGCTGGTGTTCGCGAGAAGCTTACTGTTTTTGGCAATGACTACAATACACCAGATGGATCTTGTATCCGGGATTTTATTCATGTTGGGGATGTTGCCACGGCCCACGTAAAAGCAATTGACTATTTACAACAGCAAAAGGCGAATAACTTTTTTGAAGCATTTAATCTAGGTACAGGAATAGGAGTTTCTGTATTAGAATTGGTAAAGAAATTTATTGAAGTTACGGGTGTTAATTTACCTTATACGGTTGGTCCACGCAGACCAGGGGATGTTGAAAAGGTGTATGCTGATCCACGTAAAATTAATCGGGCATTCGGTTGGGCTACAAAATATGATTTGGGTCAATCCCTCCTTCACGCCTGGCAATGGGAGAAAAAAATCAGAAATCTGTAAGCGTTGATTATGGAGAAAATCAGGATGGCCGATTTACACACTCAATATCTGCGGATTAAGCAGGAGATCGATAATGCCATTCAGGAAGTATTGGAGTCAACAGCCTTTATTCAAGGTCCGCAGGTAATACAGTTTGCTGATGCGTTGGCTACTTATGTGAATTCAAAGTCAGTTATTCCTTGTGCCAATGGAACAGATGCCTTGCAGATAGCAATGATGGCCCTGGGTTGCAAACCGGGTGACGAAGTAATAATTCCGGTGCATACGTATGTAGCTACGGCAGAAGTAATTGCTCTTTTGGGATTAAAACCTGTTTTTACTGAAGTAGATCCAAAGAGCTTTAATATTGATGCAAAGCAGATCGAAGAGAAAATTACAGACAAGACATTTGCCATAGTGCCTGTGCATCTTTACGGTCAATGTGCAGACATGGAGCCCATTCTCTCTATCGCAAATAAGCATAAGATTCATGTGATTGAAGATGTTGCTCAAGCTTTAGGAGCTGTTTATACTTTTTCGGATGGACGAAAGCTGAGAGCTGGAACAATGGGGACGATTGGTTGTACCTCGTTCTTTCCATCCAAGAACCTCGGATGCTTTGGCGATGGCGGTGCTATTTTTACTCAGAGTACTGAGTTGGCTGAGAGAATTAAAATGATAGCCAACCATGGACAGAAAGTAAAATACCATCATGATATTATTGGTGTAAATAGTCGGTTGGATACGTTGCAGGCCGCAATCCTGAAAGTAAAATTGAAATACCTTGATGATTATGAAATGCGGAGAAACCAGGTGGCGCGATTTTATGATAGGGAATTGTCGCCTTTAAATTTTGTTGAGGTTCCAAATCGTACAGCAAATACTACACATGTTTTCCATCAATACACCTTGAAGACAAAGGGAATTAACCGCGATCATTTTAAAACCTATCTGGAAAGCAAAGGCATCCCTTCTATGATTTATTATCCAGTACCTCTTCATTTGCAGAAGGCGTATGAAAGCCCAGAGTACCCTGCCGGCTCGTTCAAGATTACCGAAGAGTTGTCGCGAACAGTAATTTCCTTGCCCATCCACACGGAGATGAACGAAGAGCAATTGTCTTACATTTGCAGTATCATCAAAGAGTATCCCCAATATGGCTGAAATCAAGAATTATTTTGCGCACGAAACAGCGGTGATTGATGAGGGGTGTGAAATTGGATCCGGAACTAAAATCTGGCATTTTTCGCACATTATGCCCAATTGCAAAATTGGTGAAGGCTGTAATGTTGGTCAAAACGTTGTTATTTCTCCTCAGGTGGTTTTGGGTAAGAACGTAAAAGTTCAAAACAATGTGTCGATATATACAGGTGTAGTTTGTGAGGATGATGTTTTCCTTGGACCATCGATGGTGTTCACCAATGTGATCAATCCACGAAGTGCAATTAATCGCAAAAATGAGTACGCTAAAACGATTGTAAAAAAAGGAGCATCTATTGGTGCCAATGCAACCATTGTTTGCGGTCATGATATTGGCAGGTATGCTTTTATTGGAGCCGGAGCTGTGGTTACAAAGACTGTTCCTGATTATGCATTAGTAATCGGCAACCCCGCCAGGCAGACTGGATGGATGAGCGAGTTCGGACACAAATTGAAATTTGATACCCAGGGGTTTGCTGAATGTCTTGAGAGCAAAGAAAAGTATCAGTTGAAAAACGGAAGAGTTATTAAGTTATAGCATGAAGAATTTTGCATTAATTGGAGCGGCTGGTTTTATTGCCCCACGACATTTAAAAGCCATAAAAGAGACAGGCAATAATCTTGTAGCTGCTATGGATAAGTTTGATAGTGTTGGTATAATAGATAACTATTTTCCGCATGCTGACTTTTTTACTGAGTTTGAGCGGTTTGATCGACACATTGACAAGTTGAGAAGGCAGGGTAAAAAAGTGGACTATGTAAGTATTTGTTCTCCTAATTACCTTCATGATTCCCACATCCGTTTCGCCTTACGCCAGCAAGCAGATGCTATTTGTGAAAAACCTTTAGTACTAAATCCATGGAATGTGGATGCACTTGCTGAAATCGAAAAAGAAACAGGAAAAAAGATTTATACAATCCTGCAACTTCGACTTCATCCATCAATAATCAAATTACGCGAAGAGGTTTTGGCGGGCGATCCAACTAAAATATACGATGTTGATCTTACCTACATCACGTCCCGTGGCAAATGGTATCATCACAGTTGGAAAGGTGAGGAGGCTAAATCGGGCGGCATCGCAACCAATATTGGCATTCATTTTTTCGATATGTTGCTATGGATATTTGGAGATGTAAAGGATACTAAATTGGAGAAGTACGAACTTGACCATGCATCAGGATTTATAAAACTGACTAGAGCCAATGTCCATTGGTCATTAAGTATTAATGAGGACCATCTACCGGAATCTGCTAAAGCCCATGGCAAAAGAACCTATCGATCTTTGCAAATGAATGGTCGCGAAATTGAATTTAGTGATGGATTTACCGATTTACACACCATCAGTTACCAGGAAATACTTAACGGTAACGGATTTGGTTTGCTAGAGGCTAGACCTTCAATAGAACTAGCTCATCAAATTAGGGCTTCTAAGTAAGGCTCACTTCCAGTGTCTTTTTGTACCTTTGCCCGCAAATTTAAAGCAGCATGAAGGGAATTATTCTGGCAGGAGGATCGGGCACCCGGTTGTATCCTCTTACAAAATCTGTTTCGAAGCAGATTTTACCCATCTACGACAAGCCTATGATCTATTACCCTTTGTCTGTGCTGATGCTCGCGGATATTCGGGAGATCCTTATTATTTCTACGCCTCAGGACTTGCCCCTGTTTCAGAATTTATTAGGTGATGGCACACAACTTGGAATTAAGCTGGAGTATAGAGAGCAGCCCTCACCGGATGGTCTGGCCCAGGCTTTTTTAATTGGAGAGACTTTTCTTAATGGGGATTCTGCTTGTCTCGTGCTTGGAGATAACATTTTCTACGGGTATGGATTTTCTGGATTGTTGGAGGAGGCTGGTAAAATCAAAAATGGAGCTACTGTATTCGGATATTATGTAAATGATCCGGAGCGTTATGGGGTGGTTGAGTTTGATGACAATGACCAGGTTATTTCTATTGAGGAAAAACCTAAACAACCGAAGTCAAATTATGCCGTAACCGGATTGTATTTTTATGACAAAACGGTGGTAGAAAAAGCGAAGCAGGTAAAACCTTCACACCGTGGAGAACTTGAAATAACGGATCTGAATAGGATTTATCTTGAAGAAAAATCCCTTACTGTAAAATTGCTAGGAAGGGGCATGGCCTGGCTGGATACAGGTACACATCAATCAATGTTGCAGGCTTCGAATTTTGTTGAATCCATCGAAGAGCGTCAAGGCTTGAAAGTTGCCTGCCTTGAAGAGATAGCATTCCGCAAAGGATATATTTCAAAAGAACAATTAGCTGAGTTAGCAAAACCATTACTGAAAAATCAGTATGGCCAATACCTGATGAAAATAATGAATGAACGAATAAAAAAGAGAGCAGGCGAATGAAATTAACACCTACTGAATTTGATGGTCTCTTTATCCTGGAGCCAAAAGTAATAGAAGATGAAAGAGGGTATTTTATGGAATCCTATAGCCAGAGAACTCTTCAAGAAATCGGACTTAAAATTGATTTTGTTCAAGACAATCAATCAAAATCAAAAAAAGGTGTGTTGCGTGGTCTCCATTTTCAAAATGCACCCTATTCTCAGACAAAACTTATAAGGGTTTTGTCAGGATCTGTACTGGATATAGTGGTTGATTTAAGAAGAGAAAAGTCAACGTTTGCAAGGTATTTTAAATTGGAGCTTACTGCCGAGAATAAAAAACAGTTATTGGTTCCAAAGGGATTTGCTCATGGGTTTTTAGTCTTGAGTGAATATGCGGAAGTGTTCTATAAGACCGATGAATTTTATAACCGGGAAGCCGATGGAGGTATTAATTTCAACGATCCTTCATTAGGATTAACGGATATTTTTTTGGGTGAAAACTTAACGCTTTCTGAAAAGGACAAAAAACTTCCTCTACTAGCTGAGACCAATTTTAATTTTTAATTAACAGAAATGAAAACAATACTTGTAACAGGAGGCGCGGGATTTATCGGATCGAACTTTATTCCATACTTTATTAGTAGCCATCCCGGCTACAAGATTGTTAATCTTGATGCTCTTACCTATGCGGGTAACCTGGCAAATCTTAAGGAAGTAGAGGAAAACCCGAGATACACCTTTGTTAAAGGCAATATTTGCGACCGCGCTTTAGTTGACTCTTTATTTAAGGAGTATGGTTTTAATGGCGTGATTCATTTTGCTGCAGAATCCCATGTAGACAATTCGATTTCTGGCCCTGAGGCATTTATACAAACAAACATCAATGGAACATTTACTTTGCTGGATGTAGCGAGGAAAAATTGGATGAATGCACCCTTTGAATTTAAACCCGGAAATAAAGCAAATAGATTTTTGCATGTTTCTACAGATGAAGTGTACGGGTCATTGGGGGCAGAAGGACTTTTTAAAGAGACTACTGCGTATGCACCAAATAGTCCCTACTCAGCATCTAAAGCCAGCAGTGACCTGTTAGTAAGAAGTTATTATCATACGTATGGTTTAAATGTAGTTACTACAAATTGCTCAAATAACTATGGCCCCAAACAGCACAACGAAAAATTAATCCCGACTATTATTCGCAAAGCAATAAGCGGCCAACCAATCCCAATCTATGGGGATGGTATGAATGTGAGAGACTGGCTTTATGTTCTGGATCACGCCAAAGGAATTGATTTGGCGTTTCATAAGGGAACTGGTGGTGACACCTACAATATTGGAGGTAGAAATGAACGGACCAATAATCAAATCGTAAATACTATTTGTGAAATTTTGGATAGAAGAAAGCCTCTTTCAGGTGGTAAATCATACAAGGAGCAAATCACCTATGTAAAAGACCGGGCCGGCCATGATATGCGGTATGCCATAGATGCCTCCAAAATTGAAACTGAATTAAGATGGAAGGCAGAGGAAAATTTTGAAAGCGGAATTTTAAAGACAATTGATTGGTATTTAGCACTTCTTTAAGTTAAAAGCTTAATCTTTTACCTTTGGTAATGAAAATTTGAAATTTGACGTGAAAAAAGCCTTAATAACCGGAATTACTGGCCAGGATGGCGCATACTTAGCAGAATTATTACTGGCTAAAGGCTATGAAGTGCATGGATTGAAAAGACGAAGCTCTTTATTTAACACAGATCGAATCGATCACCTTTATCAGGATCCTCACGAAACCAATATAAAACTAAAGCTTCATTACGGAGATTTATCGGATAGTGGAAATTTGATCCGGATTGTTCAGGAAGTGCAGCCGGACGAAATTTACAATCTTGGGGCGATGTCGCATGTAAAAGTAAGTTTCGATATGCCAGAATATACGGCTGATGTGGATGGCGTTGGTACTTTGCGTTTACTGGAAGCAATCCGTATTCTTGGTCTCGAAAAAAAGACGAGATTCTATCAAGCCTCTACCTCAGAACTTTACGGGTTGGTTCAAGAAGTTCCTCAAAGTGAAAAGACCCCGTTTTACCCAAGATCACCTTATGCAGTAGCTAAACTTTATAGCTATTGGATTACTGTTAACTATCGGGAAGCTTACAATCTCTATGCTTGTAATGGAATCCTATTTAACCACGAATCTCCGCTGCGGGGAGAAACATTTGTAACGCGTAAAATTACCCGTGCTGCATGCAGGATTGCCTTGGGATTACAGCAAACAATGTTCATGGGCAATATTGATGCAAAACGAGATTGGGGTCATGCTAAAGATTATGTTGAAGCTATGTGGTTAATGCTGCAACAGAATGCTGCTGAGGATTTTGTAATTGCCACAGGCATTACTACCACAGTAAGAGAATTTATCGTCAAAGCATTTAATGAGCTCGGCATAACTATTCAATTCTCAGGAGAAGATCTAAATGAAAAGGCCATAGTAGCAAAATCTGAGAACCCTGATTTCTTAGTAAAAGCAGGGCAAGAAGTAGTTAAAATAGACCCTAAGTATTTTCGCCCTACAGAAGTTGAGTTGTTGATTGGCAATCCTGACAAGGCCAAGTCAAAATTGGGATGGAAACCAAAGTATGATTTGAATGCTTTGGTTAAAGAAATGATGGCTAGCGATTTAGAGTTATTCAAAAGAGATCATTATCTGAAAGAAGGGGGTCACAAGATTTTCCAGTATCACGAATAATGGAAAGATCATCCAAAATATACGTGGCAGGCCACAAGGGAATGGTGGGTTCTGCGATTGTAAGAAAATTGCGAGCAGAAGGTTATGATAATTTAGTTTTTCGTACTTCAACAGAACTTGACCTAAGGAATCAAAGCCAGGTTGAAAATTTTTTCGCTTTGGAAAAACCTGAATATGTATTTCTGGCTGCCGCTAAGGTTGGCGGCATTATGGCGAACAACACATATCGCGCTGACTTTCTTTACGAGAATCTGATGATTGAGAGCAATGTGATTCATCAAAGCTATATACATAAGGTGAAGAAGCTATTGTTTCTTGGATCATCCTGCATTTACCCTAAAATGGCACCACAGCCTTTGAAAGAAGAATACTTGTTATCAGGATACCTCGAAGAAACGAACGAACCTTATGCAATTGCTAAAATTGCCGGAATAAAACTTTGTGAAAATTATCGCAGGCAACATGGTTGTGATTTTATTAGTGCGATGCCTACTAATTTGTATGGACCTAATGATAATTACGATTTGAATACTTCTCATGTTATTCCAGCGTTGATTAAGAAATTTCTTGATGCATCCAAAAAAGGAGAACAAGCAGTTGAAGTATGGGGCACCGGTAAACCATTACGAGAGTTTATGCATGTAGATGACCTTTCAGATGCTAGTCTATTTTTGATGAAGAATTATTCAGGTCTTGAATTTGTAAATGTGGGAACAGGTGTTGATTTGGCGATAGCTGAATTGGCAAGTTTGATTAAAGAATTAACTGGCTACAAAGGTGAAATCATCTTTAATGCTTCAAAACCAGATGGAACTCCAAGAAAGCTAATGGATGTTTCAAGATTAACCGCATTGGGTTGGAGGTCTTCAATATCGCTGACTAGAGGGTTGAAGGAAGTTATTGAGGCTATATCCAAGACAAATGAATATCATATAAAATAGTCATGGTCGCACCGATTGCTTTATTTGTTTATAATCGGCCTGACCACACCAGAAAAACAATAGAAGCGCTTATTGGAAATGAACTTGCTCCCCAATCCAGGTTAATTGTTTTTTCTGATGGCCCGCGAGACAATAAGGATGTTTTATTGGTTGAGCAGGTACGCGATTATATCAGTACGATTAGGGGATTTGAGTCAGTAAGTATTATACCAAGCAAATCGAATAAGGGATTAGCCAATTCTATCATCTCAGGAGTAACATCGGTATTATCAGAGTATGATAAAGTAATTGTACTTGAAGATGATTTGGTTACCTCGCCCCAGTTTCTGAGGTATATGAACAATTCACTTGATTTTTATGAAAATGACGAAGCGGTGATATCTATTCATGGGTATATCTATCCGGTGAAGGAGCGACTGCCCGATTATTTCTTCGTTAAGGGTGCGGATTGCTGGGGTTGGGCAACCTGGAGTCGGGGTTGGAAGATATTTGAACCTGATGGAAAAAAATTACTCGATGAGCTTGAGAGGAGGCATTTACTAAAGGAGTTTGATTTCGGAGGTACCTATCCCTATTCCAAAATGTTAAGAAGGCAAATAGACGGAAAAAATAGTTCATGGGCAATCCGATGGTATGCGTCAGCCTTTCTCCACGAGAAGCTCACACTATACCCCGGGATGTCGTATGTTCAAAATATCGGCCATGATGCCAGTGGTACTCACAGCAGGGTAACAAATCATTTTGAAATAGATAAATTGAATGTCAAACTCCCTTCAGTTAGAATTAGTATCAAAGAAGATATTCATGCGCGCCAAGTAATTTCTGCATACTTCCATAGTATTGCCCGAAACCCGATTGAAAAACTCATTGGAGCGCAGCTGTTCTTGTGGCGAAAGTATTGGAGGTGAGATTGTCTTTGAATTTTATTTGATTAATACTTAAGTGCAATAAATCTTAAAAAAGAAATAATGGCATTACTGAGAGACGTTCTTGAGAAACAGAAATTTTACCCTGGGATTTTAGGTGTTTTTGTTAATCCCTTTTTTTTTGCGAGACGTGAGTTGATGAAAAATATTAGCAAATGTTCAGTTTTATTACATGGCAAATTATTAGATGTTGGATGCGGACGAAAACCATACAAAAGGATGTTCAGAAATGTAACAGAATACATTGGTATGGACATTGAAAACCCCGGGCATGATCATTCTGAAGAAGATATTGATGTGTTTTATGATGGCAAGATATTTCCTTTCCCTGATCACCACTTCGATTCAGTATTGACAAATCAGGTACTTGAACATGTTTTTAATCCAACAGAATTCTTATCAGAGATAAACAGAGTTTTAAAACCGAATGGTTATTTACTTTTAACTGTTCCATTTATTTGGGATGAACACGAACAACCATTCGACTATGGTCGCTACTCGTCTTTCGGTATAAAACATATACTTGTGCAGAATAATTTTCAAGTCTTAGAGTACAGTAAAAGCTGTCAGGGAACAAAAGCTATTTTTCAACTAATCAATCTTCACATTTATAAAAAGTTTTTCTCAAAGAATCGATTATTGAGATTAATACTAACGATTTTGCTCATATCTCCGTTTACAATTCTGGGTATAAGCTTATCATGGTTTGGTAAAGCCAATTCTGATTTATTTCTTGATAATGTAGTATTAGCCCGGAAAGTTAATTAGTCAGGAAAATTAATTATAAGTCAATTAGCGGATAATTCAATATGGTCTATAACTACTGTACTTTATTCGACTCGTTTTATTTGTCAAGAGGATTAGTCTTATATGAATCATTAAAGGCAACTACTCCTAATTTTAAGTTATATATTTTCGCGTTTGATACACAGGCGGACAAGGTGTTGCGTGAACTCCGTTTGCCTGAAGTGGTGGTGGTATCACAGGCTGAATTTGAAACGCCTCAATTATTAAAGATAAAATCAGAGCGCAGCAGAGGCGAGTATTGTTGGACAACTACACCCGTAATCATTGAATATTGTATTAATACTTATCGTCTTACACATTGTACTTACCTCGATGCTGATTTGTTTTTTTTCTCAAACGCAAACCAATTAGTCGATTTATTGGGTGATAAGTCGGTAATGATTACGGACCATAGGTATACTCCAAGATACGACCAATCTAAAACCAGTGGCAAGTATTGTGTACAGTTTATGACGTTTAAGAATGATAACCGAGGGATGACTGCTTTGCTCTGGTGGAAAGACCGATGCCTCGAGTGGTGCTATGACCGGATTGAGAATGGTAAATTTGGCGATCAGAAGTACCTCGATGATTGGCCCACCCGATTTGAAGGAGTGTATGAATTGCAACATGAGGGAGGGGGACTTGCACCGTGGAACATTCAGCAATATCATGTCGTTTTTAATAATAAATCATTGTCAGTAAAAAGTCGGGCAAATGCATCTGAGTGGCCGGTTATATTTTATCATTTTCATGCGCTGCGGTTTTTAGCTATTGATAAAGCAGACCTGGGCACCTACACCCTAAAAACTTACGTTATTAATTTAATTTACCGGCCTTATCTCGATACTCTGGTAAAAACAAACAGATTATTACTTGAATATGGAGTAAAATTTCCTTTGCAGAGCTATACTACAAAAAAGCGAATCCCAATTGGGATACACAAGACGCTTAGGAGGTTATTGGGTGTATACAACATTTTCAGCCTGAATAAATTAAATAACAATGTATAGTTTAAAATGTTAAAGCAATCAAATATCAGGAGTAGTTATAGGCATCAATTTAATGGCTATTTTTACTGCTTATTATAAAAGGAGAAATGGCAAAGAAACTGGACTTAAAAACATTTACAGATTCGAGAGGAAATCTCACTGTGATTGAAAGAGTTATTCCTTTCGATGTAAAACGTATCTTTTATATTTATGGGGTTGACGATTCTGTTCGAGGTGGGCATAGGCATCATAAAACCATTCAGGCGGCCATATGCATCTGCGGCAGTTGTGTTATCTATAATCATGATGGTGTGCATGAAGAAGAATTTGTTTTAGATAAACCTTCCAAATGCCTTATTCTTGAACCCAAAGACTGGCACAAGATGTATAAATTTTCAAAAGACGCAATACTTATGGTATTGGCGTCAGAATATTTTTCGGCTGAAGATTACATATACGAACCCTATAAATGATTGAGTACGAGAATTTACAAAAGCTAAATGCGCCTTTTAAGGAGGCATATGTTGAGCAGTTTAAAAAAGTAAATGAATCCGGATGGTATATTTTAGGGAATGAAGTTCGGAAATTTGAAAGTGATTTTGCTTCCTTTTGTCAAACACAGTATTGTGCTGGAGTAGCAAACGGACTTGATGCATTGATAGTATCGCT
>DAOOCD010000027.1:0-25125 GCA_035408225.1 Cyclobacteriaceae bacterium
AACATCATTCAAACTTTGGTAGCGGAAAATGTAGGCATAAGGCTTAGTTGAAATAGTCTCCGCGACAACTGACTTAGGTTGGAATTGTTTTGCTACAGAAATTTTTTCATTCAATGCATAAGCTTTCAGTCCGTAGCCATAAATCAAATTCCACGCGGTGATGTCATAAGTAAGTGAGTCGTTAAGTTTAGTCTGTGGCTCAAATACCGTAGTGATAAATCGGCCTTTGGGTTGATGGATATTGATTATGATGTCGTCCGTGGAAAAAGAAACATTAGTGACTGATTGAGTCTGGTAGTCAAATCCACGGGTTGCTTTACCAGCAGCGGCATGACCAAACTGTATACTATGTGTAGAAAGCCATGCTGTGAGTTTGTTCAGTTTATCTGCATTGTTGTCGCCTTTAATTACATAGGTTTTGTAAGGAACTGCCGGTGCGTTGATGTTTTCCTTAAAATACTTCTCAAACTCATCTACTAACCGGGTGGCATTTACTGAAGAAGCTTCAATCGTTGCCATACCCGTTGTAAAGTGATGGGTGAGGCGATCTTTCAGTGTCATCGGATCACCTTCTGTGGTGGTTACGGTAAGTCCGGCACCAATACCTCCTTTTTCATACGTCATGCCAATGGCTCCGCTATAGGTCGGGTAGGTGTCACCATAGCTGGGGTAATAAAGATCAAAGCGTTCTTTGGTAAAGTACAACCAGCCTTGTTCATCAAAGTATTTTGCGTTGTTCCTACCGATGGTATTCTGGAATTCCCGTTGCCAGGGAGTGATTACCTCATGGAAAGGCTCGGCTGCCGGTGCGAAGTAATACGGATTGTTATAGCCTTGCTCGTGATAGTCAACATGCACATGCGGCATCCATTGGTTATAAATTTTTATGCGCGACTGCGATTCAATTTGCGTTTCCCAGGCCCAGTCCCGATTCAAATCAAATAAATAGTGATTGGCTCTGCCGCGGGGCCAGGGCTCGGCATGCTCGCGGGCCTGCGGATCGGCATTGGGTGGATTGTTTCCATATTGATTATAGAAATTAGCAAACCGGTCGCGCCCATCAGGATTAATGCAGGGGTCCATAATCACGACCGTGTTTTTCAACCACTCTTTTGTCTTTGCATTGTCAGGGTTTACCAATTCATAAATCGTTTTCATTGCCGCTTCCATCGAGTTGGCTTCGTTACCGTGTACGTTATAACTCAGCCATACAATGGCCACTTTTGTGGAAGGCGTACCTTCCATCATACCGGCACGTTTTAGATTGTCCTGCCGGATTTGCTCGAGGTTCCTGAAATTATCAGGTGAAGCGATCACCGCGTAAATAAGTGGCCGATGCTCATACGTTTCGCCATATTGTTTTACCTCAACATTGCCCGATACTTCATCGATATGTTTGAAATATTCAACCATCCGATGATGGCGTGTAAAGCGATCGCCCAACTCATAACCCAAAAACTCAGCGGGTGACTGTAGCTTGGGTTGAGCAAAGGAGATCAACGAGATTAAAAAAGCAAAAACCGTAAAAGTGAAACTCTTCATAGGAATAAAGGATTGGGTTCTAGGATTTTATAAAAATCGAACTGCGAAACTGGAGAAATTTTAATTCTCTTTCAACAGCTTTTTGATTTGTGGCTGATGATGCCTGAGGTGCTCTTTTAAGGACTTAATAGCCTGCTGAATATTCAACTTTCCTGCTACCGGATGCTTATACACTTTACGATTAAGTTGATCATCCGTAAACAGGTTTAGTAGTTCCTTCAATTCCTCCCGGGTGTAGGTCCAGGCTTTTTCCAGTTGTTCTACATTATCAAATGCCGGAGTATTTTCCAATACTACGTTAGGGGCCCTGAACTTCAAAGGCAGGCGTTGTGCTATGGTCAGAGTTATGGACTTTAGTTCCTCCCATAACCCTGTACGCTCAAAAGTTTCAATAGCTTGAAATTTCTTCGCGAGATACTTAATAGAAAGTTGTTCAGCCGTAATGATATGAGCTACAATCTGGCCTATCGACCATTTACCCGGTTCATGTTTATTTAATTTTTCTGCAGAAAGTGACTTGATTTCATTCAGCACAGAGGCGCGTTGTGATTCAAGCGAGTCAAAAAGCTGTTGCAGGTTGCTATTCAATGGCTGTCTATTTTAGTAACAAGTAGGTGAATCAAGTTGGCAGGGTCAATTCCTTTTTCTAAATTTAATCAACCTAACCAAAAACCAAATCACATGAACACAAATTATGCAGGATTCTGGCTACGCTTTGTGGCTTTAATTATTGATGCAATTATCGTGGGGGTTGCTCAATCATTTGTTATCGTTCCCATTTTAGGTGTAATGGGGTTTAATCTCGCCAATGATTTGCAAAATGGTGACATGAGCGAAGCTGAAGCGATTGGGATGATTGCCAGTATTATGGCAACCATGGGCACTACCATTTTGATTTCAGGTATTATTAGTATTGTCTACTATGTTCTAATGGAAACTTCAAAGTTTCAGGGAACCGTTGGCAAAATTGCCTTGGGACTAAAGGTTACCGATATGAATGGCGAGAAACTTGACTTTTCAAAATCTCTTATCCGCAATCTTGGCAAGATCATTTCAGGTATTATTCTTTACATCGGCTATATCATGGCGGGCTTTACCGAAAAGAAACAAGCATTGCATGATATGATTGCCAGCACGCTGGTGGTTAAGAAATAAATCTTTTAAGTTGTCCTACATCTCTTAGATGTAGGACAACTATGCCAAAAACTGAATCCGGTTTTTTAGCATTTCAATGTTGGCGGGAAGATACCCCGCCATCTCGCCTTCGGCTTCAATAAAGGCAGAAGTTGGAGAAGAAAGTAGGAGTTCTTTGGTCGTACCATAAATTATTGAATAATCTTTTACCCGTTGCCTGCTCTTTAAACGTTGCAGGGTGAGTAAAAATTTAGGCAATGGCATATCGGTGGCAATCAGGGTATTGAAAAGGCCATCATCCGGCTCAGCATCAGGTGCGATGTAAATTTTATTCCCGAACGATTTTCCATTGGCAATCGCTACTACCCTGGCTTTTCCCTTCCATGTCCAGTCTTTAGTAGTCACCTCAAATCTCTCAATAGGATGGGTGAGAAAAGTATTTAACACGCTCGTAAAATACCGTAAGCCTGGACCGAGCCATCGCGGTAAGCGTTCAATGCGTTGAACTGTTGCCGGCCCCATACCCATACTGCAAACATTGATAAAGTAACGCGTGGTTTGACCACCTTCTTTTCCACGACAAGAAATCTTGCCCACATCAATCGGTCTGGATTTTCTACTGGTAATCAAATTAATTAGTTGAGATGCATCAGGCCGGACATTCATTAACGCAGCAAAATCATTTCCTGAACCCAGAGGTATTACACCCAAAAAAGGTAGTGGTCCCGCTATACTTAAAGTACCGTTCAAAACCTGGTTTAAGGTACCATCTCCACCGGCAGCAAGTATAATATCAAAATGGTTTGTCGCTGTTTCGCCCGCTAACTGAAAAGCATGGGTTGCGGATTTCGTTTCAAAAACTTCTACTGAAAATTCCTTCTTAAGAGGTGGAAGAATGGATTGATAGAAAGTCTTCTTCTTTGTCGAGATACCATTTAAGATAATTGCAATTTTCAATTTTTCAGAGGCAATTAGTGGATGCAGGTAATTCACAATTTTATTTTCCCTCATCCGACCGACCGTAGACAGGTTCGTTCTTCAGTCACCCTCTCCCTGGGGAGAGGGGCGGGGTGAGGGATTACTTACAGTTTTTCTTAATCGCTACCTTTGCCTCGGGCGAACCGAGCTCTTCAGCATGCTTCAGATCCAGGCAGCCATCGTAGTTGTTGTTCATCATTAACTTCACCAATCCACGCTGATAGTAAGTTTCCGGATCACTCGGATAAAGTTCAATGGAAAACGTGTAGTCTTCTACCGCACCAGCATAATTCTCTTTTTCGGTTTTGCTCAGGGCGCGATTGTCGTAATAGGTAGGATTGGTTTCATCCAATTCAAGGGCCTTTGTGTAATCGGCAATGGCGCCATCGTAATCTTCCATGGTGTGTTTTAAAACTCCACGCAGGTTATAGGTCTCCGGATCCTGATTGTTGAGTTCAATAGCCTTTCCATAATCTTCCAGCGCGCCTTTTAAATCTTCCTTGGCTGTTTTAGCGAGAGCACGGTTTTCAAACTTGAATGGATCTTTAGGGTCCAGTCGGATCGATTCATTATAATCGGTAATGGCCCGATCAAAATTAGATGTATTATAGAATGCTACACCACGATAGTTGTAAAGGTTAGCATCATTCTTATCTAACTCAATAGCTTTACTGTAATCGTCTACTGCGCTTACAAACTCGCCCAACTCAGCTTTAACCAAGCCCCGGTTAAAATATTTATCCGCATCAGGAGGCCCGAGTTCCAGGGCTTTTGAAAAATCAAAGTATGAACCTTGCAGATCTTCAATATTGTATTTGGCAAACCCGCGGTTGGTGTACGCATCTGTGAATTTAGGGCTGAATTTGATGGCCTTATCCAGATCGAGTATGGCTCCCTCGTCATCACCCAGATTGATTTTAGATTCTCCCCGAAAATTTAACGCTTCAGCAAAGGTGGAATCAATCTCTAAAGCAAAATTAAAATCGCCAATAGCTCCGTAATAATCTCTGAGCTCCATACGCACCTGGCCACGTAGAGAAAAAGCATTCTTATTGCGGGGATTTGATTCTATAATTTTAGTAAGGTCTGTTTTAGCGCCTGCAAAATTTCTTGCTTCCAGTTTTTTTCGGGCGGCATCAAGGGCGGCATCACTTTGAGCAAAAGCAAATACAGGAATAAGGAGAAATAGTGCGAGTAATTGTTTCATACGTCAAGTATCTGTTGGGCAAGTTAGCAAGTTTTGAGTTAATCTTAGGGGCTACTTTAGGCTACCGCTGCACACATTTTCATAACCCTCAATGCCAGATAATCGTAAATTGCTGCATTAATCTTTTATCTTATGAAATACCTGTCACTCCTTTTTTTACTCCTTCTTACAGGCTTTGTTGTACGGTCGCAGGAAAAGCCATTGGATATGAAGATGGACTTCGAGCAATATGACCCACCATCAACCTTAAAGGTGGAAGAACATAAACTGAAAAAATCCAAGTTCCCATTCATTGATATTCATAATCACTACGGAAACATGAATACAGCCGACTTGAGCGAGCGGGTTAAATTTATGGATCAGTTGAATATGGGCGTAATGGTAAACCTGAGTGGAAGAGGGTTCAGAAGTAGCGGTGACCATCTTGAACAATCCTTTGAAAACATCAAAAAGCAATATCCCAATCGATTTATTCTATTTACCAATGTTGATTTTACAGACATCGATAACCCCGAGTGGTCGGGTAGAATTACAAAACAATTGGAAGATGATGTGAGGCGTGGTGCGAAGGGTTTGAAAATATATAAAAACCTTGGCATTCATCTTAAAGACAGCAAGGGAAACCGTATTCCTATTGATGATCCACGCATAGACCCGATCTGGGCGAAGTGCGGGCAATTGGGCATTCCGGTTTTAATACACTCGGCTGATCCAAAACCCTTTTGGGATCCAATCGACAATCAAAATGAACGTTGGCTGGAATTGAAAACTCATCCGGGCCGCAGGTATGATGAAACTTTTGCCAGTTGGGAAACCATCATTGCTGAGCAACACAATGTGTTTAAGAAACATCCAAAAACAAAATTCATCAATGCGCATTTGGGATGGTATGGAAATGACTTGAAAAAACTAGGTGAGTTAATGGATGCTTATCCGAATATGTATACTGAAATCGGGGCTGTGATTGCTGAGTTGGGAAGACAACCTCGAGCTTCAAAAGCATTCCTCACAAAATATCAGGATCGCGTGCTGTTTGGAAAGGATAGCTGGGTACCCGATGAGTATGAAACTTATTTCCGTGTGCTGGAAACAGAAGATGAATACTTCCCCTATCACAAACGCTACCACGCTTTCTGGCGCATGTATGGCATTGGTTTGCCCGATGAAATCCTTAAGAAAATCTACTATAAAAACGCGATGAGCCTGATTCCGGGAATAGATAAGAGTCTGTTCCCTAAATAGACGTAATTGAGTGATTTGATTAGTCTTTAAAAATCGCCATGAGCATGAAATCCATTTTTGTATTGCTCGTTTTGTTTATCGCTTCATGGAAGTTGTTTGCACAGGAGATTGACATTGACATTGCCTTTCGTATTGAAGAGAAAGATTTGATTCCTGAGGGCATTGCTTTTGATCCGAAGTCCAGGAGTTTCTTCGTAAGCAGCATTCATAAAAACAAAATCATAAGGATCGATAAAGATCAACGAGTAACAGATTTTATCGGAAGTGGTCAGGAGGGAATAGGTCAGGTGTTGGGTATGAAGGCACACCATGGAAAGCTGTGGGTATGCAGTAACACCGGAGAGGGCAACCCTAAAGGCAAATCCATGGTGCACGCGTTTGATATTGCCAGTGGTGTGATGTCGAAAAAATGGATTCTTCAATCATCCGGAGAAATACACTTATTTAATGACCTGGTGATTGGTAAGAACGGGGATGTTTTTATTTCAGATTCAGATTATGGCGCAATTTACTATGTAAACACCTCGGTGAAAAATCCTGAATTGCTTATTAAAGACGAGCGGCTTAATTACGCCAATGGAATTACACTGACACCCAATGATGAAGTGATTGTAAATACATTCAAAGGATTTTTCAAAATCAATACGATAACAAGAGAGTTCAAAGGGCTTCCTTTTCCAAACTATTATGTGATTGGCATTGATGGATTAAGTTTTTACAAGCAATCACTGATTGGAATTCAGAATATCACGTACCCGGTCTGCATAAATCAATACAACCTGAATTCTTCATTCGATAAAATTGAAAATGCGCGCGTACTTGTGTCCAATCATCCGCTCTTTGATATTCCAACCACTGGGGTAGTTGTTGATGATTGGTTTTATTTTATCGCTAATAGCCAGATGAGCAACCTTGACCAGGATGAAATAAAAGATCCGTCAAAGCTTAAAGAGGTCTTGATTATGAAGATAAAGCTGAATTAGAACATTGGTTCGAAAAATCAGTATCTTCGAGAATCATGAAATTATTCATACTTACTCTTCTATTTGTCTCAGCTCTCTGCACACATGCTCAGGAGAGTGTACTTAAAAACACGAGAAGCTTTCTAGGAACTCTTTCTCCTGAACTCAAGTCACGTGCCCAGTATCCATTTGATGATCCGGAACGTTTCACCTGGAACTTTGTACCCATCAAACGAAATGGGTTAACCTTTTATGATTTTTCCGAAAAGCAACGGGTGACGGCAATGACATTATTAAAATCCTCATTGAGTGGACAAGGTTATCAAAAAGCAACTGCCATTATTGCACTTGAAGACATTTTGAAAGTGGTTGAAAAGCGAGGCCCGGATGATCATTATCGCGATCCGATGAATTATCATCTCACCATCTTTGGAACCCCTGATGTGAGTAAGCCATGGGCGTGGCGTTTCGAAGGACATCATCTTTCCTTAAATTTTACACTCCTTAATGGCACTATTGTTTCTTCAACCCCTTCGTTTTTTGGAGCAAATCCAGGAATTGTAAAGGAGGGCGAAAGCAAAGGACTGCAGGTTTTGAAACAGGAAACCAATCTTGGATTTGAATTGGTGAATGCATTTTCCTCTGATCAACTCAAGATCGCCCTGATTTCCGAAACTGCGCCTGCGGAAATCATTACCGGAAACATCCGAAAAGCTGTACCGCTTACTCCGGACGGGTTAAGCTTTAAAAACATGAACGTTACTCAGCAGAAAATCATGTTACAACTACTTGACGTCTATATCCAAAATTATGTTTTCGGTTTTAGCAGCAAGCTGATGGAGAAAATCAAAAAAGCCGGAATTGAAAATCTTTCCTTTGCATGGGCCGGAAGCCTAAAGCCAGGAATTGGTCATTACTATCGCATTCAGGGCCCGATGTTGTTGATTGAATACGACAACACGCAGGGTAATGCAAACCATGTTCATACGATGGTGCGCGATCTCAATGATGATTTTGCCGAAGATATTCTCAGGGAGCATTATGCTAAAGAGCACAAACAATAAAATTGCTTAGTGTGTCTCTATTGAAATCAATTCATCATGTAGCCATTATCTGTTCCGATTACGAAGCTTCCAAGAAATTCTACACTGAAATTTTAGGCCTTGAGATCGTGGCTGAACACTATCGAGCCGAAAGACAATCATACAAATTGGATTTGAAATTGGGGGATCAATATGTGGTCGAATTATTCTCGTTCCCCAATCCGCCCAGGCGAACGAGCAGGCCCGAAGCAGCCGGCCTGCGTCACCTGGCATTTGCAGTAAGTAATCTTGATGAAGTGGTTCAACAGCTGAACGAAAAGGGAGTAACAACCGAATCTCTCCGGGTAGATGAATATACTGGTAAACGCTTTACTTTCTTTTCTGATCCTGATGGCCTGCCTTTGGAATTGTATGAGAGTTAGTTTCTGTTTACTCCGAAAGACTTAAAATCCCCTGTTCTTTTGATTCAAGTGCCGATTGCCCAACAAGATATTTATCTACAGCGCGGGCTGCCTCGCGCCCTTCGCTAATAGCCCACACTACCAGCGACTGGCCTCTGCGCATATCTCCTGCTGTAAAGATTCCCTCGATAGAAGTTTGATAACGGGTAGCTTTTACATTTCCCCGTTCGTCATATTCCACACCGAGACTATCAAGCAAACCCTGATGCTGAGGGTTGAGAAAGCCCATTGCCAGTAAAGCAAGCTCGCACGGAATCACCCTTTCTGTTCCCGGTACTTCGGAAAAGGATGGAGCTTTGCCTGGCTCGGCTTTTTTCACCTCCACGTCTGCGATCTTAATACCTTTCAGGTTTCCCTGTTCATCTCCCAAAAATTCTTTTGTAATGATTGACCATTGACGTTCGCAGCCTTCCTCGTGCGAAGTAGAAGTTCGCAAAATCATGGGCCAGTTTGGCCAGGGCATTGATTCCGTTCTTTCCTTCGGTGGCTTGTTGAGAATTTCAATCTGCGTAACTGACTTTGCTCCGTGGCGATTAGATGTTCCCACGCAATCTGAACCCGTATCACCACCACCAATCACTACTACATTCTTACCGGTAGCCCAGATTTCTTCAACATTAACTTTCTTGCCAGCTACTCTACGATTCTGTTGGGTCAGAAAATCCATCGCAAAATGAACTCCTTTAAGATTTCTTCCGGGAATGGGTAGATCACGAGGAACTGTAGAGCCTCCGGAAAGAAGCACTGCATCAAAGTCTTCCTTCAATTGTTCAACCGAAAGATCAACACCCACATTAACCTTCACCTGAAACTTTACACCTTCTTCAATCATCAGATTGATTCTTCGATCAAGTACCTGCTTGTCTAATTTGAAGTCGGGGATTCCGTAACGAAGCAATCCTCCAATCTCATCGGCCCGTTCAAACACCGTTATATGATGTCCGGCATAGTTTAACTGAGCCGCAGCAGCAAGTCCGGCCGGACCAGAACCAACAATAGCAACTTTCTTATTTGTCCGAACTGTGGGAATCCTTGGTTTAGCATAACCATCCTGAAAAGCTTTTTCAATGATTGACTTTTCAATATACTCAATAGCAACCGCGGGCTTGTTAATTCCAAGTACACACGATGCTTCACATGGGGCCGGGCAAATGCGACCCGTGAACTCCGGAAAGTTATTGGTTGAAATCAGAATTTCATATGCCAATTTCCAGTTCTCCTGATACACGGCATCATTGAATTCGGGGATGATATTTCCAAGCGGGCATCCGCTGTGACAAAACGGAATGCCACAATCCATACAACGCGCTGCCTGTTTTTGCGTGATCGATTCATCAATGAGAGAATCAACCTCATTGTAATCATTGATGCGTTTTTTTGGATCGCGCTTTTTAGGAAGCTCCCTGTCCTGCTCTAAAAATCCGGTTGGTTTTCCCATTTCCTTTTTCTGTTGTCCTTTTCCGTGGTCTGTGTCCTCACAGACCAAAATGAATATTTTTGTCTGTGAGGACACAGACCATGTTTTTAGAATTTTTAATTTGATGAATATTTAAACTCGGTATTGCCCAATGAAGATTTCAACGCTTCACTTTTCTTTTCCGCTTTCTTCTTCTCTAAAACAGCTTTGTAATCAATTGGCATTACTTTGATAAACTGCTTAAAAGCTGTAGGCCAGTAACTAAGTACATGGGCCGCCAGGTTGCTATTGGTAAATTGCTTATGCGATTCAATCATTGAGTGAAGCAACTGCTCATCTTCTGTATCAAGCGTATCAAGCAGCACCATTTCCATGTTGCAATTCTTTACAAAGGTTTTGTTCACATCCCACACGTAAGCGACCCCGCCACTCATTCCAGCGGCAAAGTTTCTACCGGTGTCACCAAGCACAACTACAATTCCACCGGTCATATACTCACACCCGTGATCACCCACACCTTCTACCACTACTTTCACTCCAGAATTACGCACCGCAAATCGCTCACCGGCCATGCCACCAATAAACGCCTCTCCGGAAGTAGCTCCAAAGAAAGCAACGTTGCCCGCAATACTATTTTTTGAAGAATTGAAGGTTGCTTTAGGTGAGGGATAAAGAATCAGTTTGCCGCCAGAAAGTCCTTTGCCAAAATAATCATTCGCATCGCCTTCCAACTCAAAGGTTACGCCTCCTGTTACAAAGGCGCCAAAGCTTTGTCCGGCAGTGCCGTTGAATTTTAAATGAATGGTGTCCTCAGGCAAACCAGGACCTAAGTAAATTTTAGAAATCTCATTGGACAACATGGTGCCTACGGCCCGATCCTGATTGGTAATTTTGAATTCACCAATTACCGGTGTTGCATTCTTAAGCGCAGGTTGGGCCAACTCAATCAATTTTCTATCCAGTACATTGGCAATGCCGTGGTCTTGTTCTTCCTGTTTGAATAAAGCTGTATCCAAACTCATCGGCTCTTTAACCAGAAGGGGTGATAAATCAACATTTGAATATTTCCAGTGATCATCCAGATCGCGTACTTCAAGTCGATCGGCTTGCCCCACCATTTCATTCACGGTACGGAAGCCTAACTCAGCCATTATCTCGCGAAGCTCTTCTGCCAAAAAGGAAAAGAGATTTACAACATACTCTGGCTTACCTGTGAAGAGTGCCCGCAGTTCTTTGTTTTGTGTGGCAACACCTACAGGACATGTATTTAAATGACACTTACGCATCATAATACAACCCGTGGTAACCAATGCTGCGGTTGCCACGCCCCATTCTTCAGCGCCAAGCAAAGCTGCAATGGCTAAATCCCGACCCGTGCGAATCTGTCCATCTGTCTGCAGCACAACGCGACCACGAAGTTTATTTCTTACTAATGTCTGATGTGCTTCTGCCAAACCTAACTCCCAGGGCAACCCTGCGTGGCGAATAGAACTGATGGGAGAAGCTCCTGTGCCACCATCATGACCAGCAATTAAAATTACATCGGCATGTGCCTTGGCAACACCAGAAGCAATTGTACCTACCCCGGCTTCCGAAACCAGTTTCACACTGATCCGCGCTTCGCGATTGGCATTCTTTAAATCAAAGATCAGTTGTGCCAAATCTTCGATGGAATAGATATCGTGATGCGGTGGCGGAGAAATTAATCCAACCCCTGGCGTTGAATGCCGCACACGTCCGATCCAATCATCTACTTTATGACCGGGTAATTGTCCCCCTTCACCAGGCTTGGCACCCTGGGCCATTTTTATCTGAAGTTCTTTAGCATTGGTGAGATAATAGCTTGTTACTCCAAAGCGGCCCGAAGCCACCTGTTTGATAGCGGAGTTTTCCCAATCTCCATTTTCCTTTCGGGTGAACCGAGCCTCATCCTCGCCACCTTCACCACAATTGCTCTTTCCTCCAATTCGGTTCATAGCAATCGCCAGGGTACTATGTGCCTCATGAGAAATGGATCCAAACGACATGGCACCAGTAGCAAATCTCTTATAGATGCTCTCTTTCGATTCTACTTCACTTAATGGAATGGATTTACCCTTTTTGAATTTCAATAAACTTCGGAGTGTGATAGCCTTTTCACTTTGATCATTGATCAGTGAAGAGTATTTCTTGAAGGCTGCATAATCATTTGTCTTCGTTGAGTGCTGTAGTAAATGAATAGTTTGCGGATTGAATAAATGTGCTTCACCCCGTTGCTTCCATTGATACACACCCCCCACTTCCAATCTCGGTGCCGCATTGGCTGTGTTGGGAAATGCCAGTTTATGTTTCGCCAATGCCTCCTGGGCAATGTCATCCAATTTTAATCCACCAATGCGCGAAACGGTGCCAGAAAAATACTGATCAATTACTTCCTTGTGGATACCCAGTGCTTCGAAGATCTGCGCCCCGTGGTACGACTGCAACGTAGAGATACCCATCTTGCTCATGATCTTGAGCAATTCTCCCGTAACTGACTTCTTATAGTTTGCTATTGCTTTTTCCTCCGTTAGATCTTCTTTCAACACATTGCGCTTCTTCATATCGTGAATCGTTTGATACACGAGATAAGGATTAACTCCCGAGGCACCATAGCCAATCAGTGTAGCATAATGATGCGTTTCCCACACATCGCCAGCTTCTATCAGCAACCCAACTTTTCCGCGAAGTCCTTTTCGAATCAAATCATGATGCACTGCGGCAGTCGCCAGCAAGGAAGGAATTTGTGCATGACCGCTGTCAAAACTTCTATCCGATAAAATGATTATCGTAAATCCATCTTCAATCGCATCTGTTACATACTGACAAACTCGGTTTAACCCTTTCTCTAAGGAACCCGGTTGACCATCTGCTTTAAAGTAAGTATAAATGGTTTTCGTTTGCAGATGCCGGTGATCAATGTATCGGATCTTTTCCAGTTCATTATTGGAAAGCACTGGTGTTGGCAACTCAAGCGTAATGCAATGCTCTGGTGATTCTTCCAAAAGGTTGAGCGAACCGCCCACATGCGAAGCCAGCGACATCACCAATCGTTCGCGAATCGGATCAATCGGTGGATTGGTTACCTGCGCAAAGAGTTGTTTGAAGTAACTCGACAAATGCTGAGCCTGTTTCGAGAGTACCGCCAACGGAGTATCATTTCCCATAGAACCCAACGCTTCCTTTCCGGTCTCACACATTTGAGTTAAGATAACGCGCAGATCTTCGGAAGTATATCCAAAAGAAATTTGTCTCTTGAGGAATGTGATCGGATCATACTTATGGAAACTACCCCCAGGTTCAGGAAGATCCTGAAGCCGAACCTTATTATCCTTTAACCACTTTCCATAAGGCTGTCGGGTACAGATATCTTTTTTCAGTTCATCATCGCTAATAATGCGTCCTTGTTCTAAATCCACCACAAACATTTTACCAGGTTGCAGGCGGCCTTTGGTAATTACCCTGGCGGGATCCACATCCAGTACGCCTACTTCCGAGGCCATAATAACCAAATCGTCATCAGTAACCACAAAACGCGAAGGACGCAGTCCATTCCGGTCGAGCGTAGCTCCAACAATTTTTCCATCGGTAAACGTGATGGACGCTGGGCCATCCCATGGTTCCATCAGGTTGGCGTGGTATTCGTAAAAATCTTTTTTCTCCTGAGTCATGCTCTCATTGCCATCCCACGCCTCAGGAATCAGCATCATCATAACATGCGGTAACGACCTCCCGGCATGCACAAGCAGTTCGATCGTGTTATCGAGGTTAGAAGAGTCCGACTGCAGCGGATTGCAAATCGGCAAAATCATGTTCAGTTCTTCCCGACTAAAAAACTTAGAAGTAAAAAACGCTTCCTTAGATTTTAGCCAGTTGATATTTCCGCGCACTGTATTGATTTCACCATTGTGTGCAATGAAACGAAATGGTTGAGCCAACCTCCACGATGGGAATGTGTTGGTTGAAAAACGAGAGTGAATTACAGCCAATGCCGAAACTACATCCTCATGTTCAAGGTCTGCAAAGTAAGGACGCAGTTGACCCGAAGTCACCATGCCTTTATACGCAATGGTTTTATACGAGAGTGAAGCAAAATAAAATTGGTTGTCAACTCCCTTAACTGATTCGGTGATGATGTGCGTAGTGTATTTTCTTAGTATGAAAAGTTTTCGTTCAAAATCATCTGGATTGGAAATGTTGTCCGGACGCTTGATGAATACCTGTTCCATTACCGGCTCCGCCTTTAAAGCAGTTTCACCAAGGTCATGATTGTTGGTCGGTAACATCCGATAACCCACCAGGGTCATCTTCATTTTTTTTATCTGACGATTCAAAACCGTGCGGCATTCTTCGCGCACTTTCGCATCGCGCGGAAAAAACACGAGCCCCACACCATAACTTCCATAAGCTGGTAACTTGAATCCAAGCTTACTGCACTCGCTACTAAAAAATTCGTGTGGCACCTGAATCAGAATACCTGCTCCGTCTCCCGTATTGGGTTCGCAGCCACAAGCACCGCGATGTTCCATGCGCTCGAGCATAGTGAGCGCATCGCTTACTATCTGATGTGATTTACTCCCTTTGATATTCGCTATGAATCCAACCCCACATGAGTCTTTCTCAAAAGAAGGATGATATAATCCCTGCTGATCTGTGTCTTTCAATTCGTTTCTGGTTAAGCCAAAGAAAAGTGAACTCACAAGTTAACCCGATTACAAATCGGATGCGAGCAAAGCAGGAGGGAATCTTATAAATATTTTTCGAAACCAACTAACAGTTAGTAGCGAAAACGGTTGATGCGGTATGTTTTCTTAAGTCTTTGACTCAATCAAAAACATACTCTGCTTGTTTTGCTGGCCCATCCCTATGATTACCGTTACATCCGATTGTCCTCATCGTTCAGATTCAGGTGCTTGTGGCGCACGCAGGCCGTTGATTATCGCCTCCTCCAAAATAAATATCCAGTAAAAAACAGCACGACTGCGGAGACTGCAAACGCCCAGAGATTTAATTTTCTTGCTTCCGCATACATGGTATAATCTTTCAACAAAAATTTAATTGAAGGCGGATTCCATTGAAGGCGATTGCCCGAGACGGAATCGGCATTAGTACGAACAACCGTCCAGGGCATATTTATTACAAGTGTGTACTTGCCCTCGCTGGCATGGCTGATGAAATTGGTTTTTGCATCCATCTGACGGTATAGTTCAGCATAGCGATTTTCCATTTTATCAAAAGGAAAAGGAATTCCCAGGCTGTCCATGGTCTTATACATAAAATCATCTGGCAAATCCTGTTGTTTAACTAACAGTGCATAAAGACTTTCCTTGTGGTTATTCAGCGTATCTATCCATCGATTCTCTAATCCGCTTTCCTTAATCAATTTCACATCCAGATCATAATAAGCTTCATAAATGGCACGCAAGCCATACACGTCAAAAATCCTCTTATTCAATTCCGAAAGATAAAAACTGTCGGCTTTCGAAATAGTTTGTCCATCCGCTGGTAAGCGATCTATAAAAGCATAGTCCTCTCGCGCTATATAATCATCGGGTGGAAAAGCCATGCGGTTGATCGTCTTGTACGTATCGGCATAATACAAATAGGTATAAAACCATCTGAACTTCTTATCAAACGTACTGCTTACTCTGAAAAGTGTGTCGTTGGGGGTGGCCAGCTCTGTATTAGCCTCCTCAGGTGAGGTAAAGTTTTTCTTAAAGACAACACTCCACTTTTTGTTCGTTTCACTTTTATTGTTTGCTGAATCGATCATATGGGTCTTCATTTTCCATCCTCTCTCGCTACTTATGCCAAGAAAATTTTTGGTTGTGTCTTCGGTCTCGAGAACAATCGTTTTGTCTAACGATCCATCCTCGTTTACTGTAGTTTCCATTGATACATTGTGCCCGCAGGCGCTCAGACCCAAAATTAGGGCTACGAAAAGAAATGCATTTATTAATTTCATTTTTTACTGATTATAAGTTTTTACAGACCGAACTGATTTGTAATACGCATATTTTGAAATTGGCACCGGGTCCTTTTTCACTCTTTGCTTGCGATAATGATTTAGAAATACATTCATGTCTAAAACAGTGCCTGGGTTGACTTCGGTGTTGGTGATTTTAGTTACGGAGTCAACACGATCAATTGATTGTTGCTCATACAAAAAGAAAAGAACCAATAACAAAGAAGCTACACCGAATGCATAACGAATAAAAAAATTGTCGAGGTAGGAGACTAATTGATCTAATACACTCATCTCCTTTTCCTTTGCAATTGAATTCATTATGCGTTGTGTAAGCTGATGTGGATTTTTCACCTCAGCCTTTAGCAAGCCTGCTGTTTTTATGAGCATCCCCGCCTGCATTACCTGACCCGCTAATTTGTTGCAGGCTTCACAATCATTTCGATGTTTGTCAATTAATGCTTTTTCAGAATCAGTCAACTCCTCGTAGAGATAAATTCTAGCTTCAAACTCTTTACACTTCATAGGATGGTGATTTTATCCATTTGATAATACTTCTTTAATCGTGTGCCCACATGTTGCCGTGCGTAGTAAAGGTTGCCTTTCACATTCCCGGCCGACATCGATAAAATGTTGCATACTTCCTCCACAGGCAATCCCTCGAGATCACGTAAAATAAAAACGGCCTTTTGTTTTGGTGTCAGCTCTGCTGCTGCGTGCTGTATCTGTTCGTTCAATTCTTTGGCATTAAGTTCTTCATCAGCCGCATTCTGCGATTTCAGCATGTATTCAGTCTGTACATCTTTAAGATTTTTCTGCTGCCTGGCGTACGTTGATTTTAAATAGTCCAGACAGAGGTTCGTTATAATCCTGTAAAGCCATGTACTTAGTTTTACTTCAGAGCGGTATCTATGCATGTTTTTCCAAAGCCGGATAAAAGACTCCTGAACTATGTCCTCCGCTTCTTCGGCCTGGCCCAAAAACCGAAACGAAACAGAGTAAGCGAAAGACTGATAGTGATCCACAATAACCCGAAAGGCATCCGTGTTTCCTGCCATTGCTTTTCTTATAACCTCTTGCTCAACCTGTTCGGTCATGAAGTAATTTAACTCTTATACGACTAGAAAGCATTGCGGTCTAATAAAAAGTTAAAGTCTATAATGCGAGTCAGGCAACAAAAGAAAATCTTACCTTGCATCACTAAAATTTCTACCTCATGATCAAAGAATATATTCAGTCCAATCAACAACGTTTTTTAGACGAACTTTTTGAATTACTCCGCATTCCATCAGTAAGTGCTGACAGCCGGCATAAAGGCGAGGTGCGCAAAGCGGCCGAGTATGTGGTGAAGAAATTAAAAGATGCCGGTGCCGATATCGTAGAACTTTGCGAAACCGCAGGCCACCCAATCGTCTACGGTGAAAAAATGATTAATCCTTCGTTGCCCACAGTATTGGTATATGGCCATTATGATGTGCAACCGCCAGATCCCCTCAACCTATGGAACTCCCCTCCTTTTGAACCCGTGGTAAAAGACGGAAAGATTTTCGCGCGCGGCTCGTGCGATGATAAAGGTCAGTTTTATATGCACGTCAAAGCCTTTGAGGCGATGATGAAACTTAACCAGTTAACATGCAACATTAAGTTCATGATCGAGGGGGAGGAAGAAGTAGGCTCTGATAACCTCGGCACTTTTGTTAAGGAAAACAAAATCAAACTTAAGGCCGATGTAATTCTCATTTCAGATACTTCCATTATTTCTCTGGACACCCCATCCATAACGGTAGGCTTGCGCGGATTAAGTTATATGGAAGTAGAAGTGACTGGCCCAAATCGCGATTTGCACTCTGGTGTGTATGGTGGTGCTGTGGCGAACCCAGCTAATGTGTTGAGCAAGATGATTGCATCTCTTCATGATGAAAACGGCCGGGTTACTATCCCTGGTTTTTATGATAAGGTGGCCGAACTCTCTGCTGCCGATCGCACTGCACTTAACAAAGCTCCCTTTAACCTGGATGAGTATAAGAAAGAGTTAGACATCGAAGACGTTCGAGGCGAAAAAGGATATACTACGTTAGAGCAGACGGGCACCCGCCCAACGTTGGATGTAAACGGAATCTGGGGGGGCTATACTGGTGAGGGAGCGAAAACCGTGTTGCCTTCAAAAGCCTATGCAAAAATTTCCATGCGCCTGGTGCCAAATCAGAGTAATCATGAAATCACCGACTTGTTCACGAAGCATTTTCAGTCGATTGCTCCAAAGTCTGTAAAAGTTAAGGTAACCGCTTTACATGGTGGTGAACCGGCTATAACTCCAACCGATTCAAAAGCCTTTAAAGCGGCCAGCAAAGCATTTGAAGAAGTATGGGGCAAAACCCCAATACCAACACGGGATGGTGGAAGTATTCCCATCGTATCGCTCTTTAAAAAAGAATTGGGCCTGGATACTGTACTAATGGGTTTTGGCCTGGACAGCGATGCTATTCACTCTCCTAATGAACATTACGGCATTAAAAACTTTTTAATGGGCATCGAAACTATCGTTACTTTTTATAAGCACTATAGTGTAAACTAAAATTGCCATTAAATAAAAAAGTCGTTGCTTGATAAGCAACGACTTTTCTTTTTATCCACTACTCCTAATTGCCTTTCAGGAACTCATCGTATGATTTGATTACGATGGGTTCAAGTTTATTCTTTGTTCTCACTTCCGTGAATTTGGCAATATGTTTATCCTTGATCTTCTTAAACTCAGTCTTCGCAGCATTGAATCTACCTTCGAGTGCATCAAGATTATCCAATTCAGATTTTGAGGGTTTGAAATAACTTTGTGCCACTTTGCTATATAAATCTGCCATGTCCTCCCGCAGTTGAGGTTCGCCCATACCCACATAATTATCGCCTGTGGTTATAACCAATGTCTCTTTTAGTTTAGTCAAATCATTAATAAGCGGGGTCACTACCTTAGCTGAAGATGGGATTTTTGTTTTCTGAGCTTCTGCGGCACCCACAGTTTCGTCCAGTTCATAAACCATATAGGCCAGCTCTTGCGACATATTGAAAAGTTTAAGTGTAGTCTCTTCATTCAACTTACGATCGGCCAGCGGAATGGAAGACTTGGGATCATACTGTACAATCAGGTCTGTTGTGTAGGTCTCCTTTCCCTTTTCAATCACAACTTTGTACGTCCCTGCCGGAACACGCGGAGAAGTGAAGCCACCAAACGCAAATGTTTTACCGGTTGCCAGTTTGGGTGGCTTAGTAAGGTAGTTCCACTCAATGATATTTATGCCTTTAGATTTACCAGCATCAAGATCTGTTATTTTATTACCATTCTGATCCTGTATTTCGATGGCCATTTTACCGAGCAAATGTCTCTTTTTAAGATGATAGACAATTCTTGCACTGCGACTCGCATTAGCGCCAACAAATTGGGTTTCGGTGCTGGTGCTTCCAAATCCGTTTGACTCCGGAATGATTGCAGGTTTTGTTTTAAAGAAATGTAACTCCTTTGTTAAAGATTCCTCATTGAGTTGTCGTAACGGGCTAATATCATCAATGATAATCACACCCCGGCCGTGCGTACCCAGTACTAAATCACTCGTACGCTTTTGGAGATCAATAAAATGAACTGATACCGAAGGCATGTTATTCGTAAACTTCATCCAGCTTTTTCCACCATCGATAGTGATGTAAAGGCCAAACTCTGTTCCTAAGAATAATAGGTTCTCATTCTCATAATCCTCCTGAATGTTACGCACAAAACCTTTCACATCCGGACTAATGACAGACTTCCAGGTTGCACCAAAATCTGTGGTCTTATAAGCGTAAGCATTCTGATCGCCTCGTTGATATCCTGTGAACACTGCATACGCATTTCCCTTTCCAAACTGACTGGCTTCAATGTGCCAGCATGACGTGCTCTTTGGAAGCCCTGGGATATTAATAGTAACATTGGTCCAACGCTTGCCACCATCTTTGGTAACCTGAACATTCCCATCGTCTGTTCCAGCCCATACAACGTTTTCATCAAGCGGTGATTCCGCAATAGTAAAAATGGTACAATGATTTTCTGCTCCCGAATTATCGCGCGAAAGTCCTCCGGAATTTCCTTGTTCTGTTTTCAACTTATCGTTTGTTGTGAGATCCGGTGAGATTTTCTCCCACGTTTCACCCATGTCATCCGAACGATGCACAAACTGGCTACCCATATAGAAACGGTCAGGTTTATGCACACTAGTTGCCATCGGTGAATTCCAATTGAAACGAAGTTTAGGATCTCCTTTTACTGCCAAAGGTTGAATCGTTTTAGCCTGATCTTTTGCCGGATCGTAGCGCCAAACATTTTCTGCCCCCTGCATTTCTGAATAAATCAGTTTTTTGGTAGGATGTGGCAATACACGGTACCCATCGCCTACCCCTACACGTACCCAATCGCGAGACTCCACACCGCCCGGTGAGGAGGAGGGTCCATACCACGAACCGTTATCTTGCAATCCTCCATATACGTTATATGGCTCTTCGTTGTCGGTACTTACCTGATAGAATTGGGATACCGGAATGTTCTCCACCATCTCCATTGTAGTGCCCCCATCCCACGAGCGATAAACACCACCATCGGTGTCCGCATACATGCGATCTGAATTGTTGATATCAAAAACGATATCGTGAATATCTGAATGCATGAAGCCAAGGTTCTTGAATGTCTTTCCTCCATCGCGGGAAATAGAACCTGAAAGACCACCTTTCACAATCACTTCAGGATTTCTTGGATCAATAACGATTCTTGAAAAGTAGAATGGGCGCACTACAATTTCGAAATCGTTGTTGAGTTGTTTCCAATTAGCACCACCATCTTCACTGCGATACAATCCTTTGTCTTTGTCCTGTTCAGATTCTATTACAGTATAAAGAATATTTGTATTGGATGGTGCTGCCGCGAAGGCTAGTCTTCCAAGTTTACCTGCAGGAAATCCTTTATGAATTTTATTCCAGGTTTTGCCACCATCGGTTGATTTGAAAAGAGCACTGTTGTTTCCCCCGGAACTAAAGTTCCAGGGTGATCTGCGAAACTCCCAAAATGAAGCATAAACAATATTCGGATCTTTAGGATCTATAAAAAGATCGCTGCATCCTGTAGTTTTATCTATATATAAAATCTTATTCCAGGTTTTTCCTCCATCCGTAGTTTTATACAATCCTCTATCTTCACTATCACTCCACAAAGCTCCTAGTACTGCAACATAAACCTCATCCGGGTTTTTCGGATTAACCTGTATACCTGCAATGCGTTCTGATTTTTCTAATCCTATTTTTATCCAGTTTGTTCCACCATCAACAGTCTTATATAATCCATCACCTACCGATACGCTATTTCTTGTCCAGGTTTCTCCAGTGCCAACCCACACTACATTGTCAGGATTTGATGGGTCAATTGCAACCGCGCCAATGGATTGACAATAATCATCAAAGATGGGATTGAAGGTTGCCCCTCCGTTATTGCTCTTCCAAACACCCCCACCAGCAGTACCAGCATAAATAATGCGTTCATTTTTCGGGTGCAGTTCCAAATCCGTTATGCGTCCACTCATCAGAGCTGGTCCAATATGACGAGCTTTCATATCCCCAAACAATTCCTTCCCTTTCTGTACAGAAGCATCCGGGGTTTGTGCAATTGATGGATTGAAATATGTGGTTATTAAAAGAATTATTACAACTAGTTTTTTCATGCCTGAAAGCTTAAAATGAAAATTAAAAAACCCGGTAATAAAATTACCGGGCCATAAAAGTTAGAATTACTGACCTTCTGGAAACTTGAAGGCCGCTGCATCCACCTTCGGATTTACCTCAACAGCGGTGATCGCAATAACCTGGCTTTGTCCGCCTTTAACTCCTTGTGATAAGGAGAATGGAAACAGAAGACCACCCACTTCCTGGTAGTCGCTCATTTTACTTTGTGAAATTGATCCTTTGCCCGGGCCAACTTTAACTTCTGATTCGGCCATTAAAGGAACAAAACTCTCTGCATCAAAATAGTAAAACGTAATGTTATCGGTAGGCTTACCATCAACATTATATGGCTTTTTTGTTAGTTTGATTTTGAAGGTCTCGGATCCGTCTACGGTCTCCTTACCTAACAACTCAACTTTAAAGCCTTTATCCGCATAGTCTAAAAATGGATCGGGAAACTCGCCCAGGCTGGCTTTAAAAATCTCGAGTGTTTCGGCATCGGATTTTTCTGCTTTCATAGTCATGAAATTGGTATTCCACAGTGTGGTACCATCATATACACCCTGCTTGATCTCCTTACCCTGAAAAGAGATTGATGTCATTTGTCTTCCATCCTTAAGCTGGGTAATGATAAGGGGTATTTCCAACCCTCCCTGATTTACCTTGGCCGTCATCTTAATACTTTCCAATGCCTTCCATTTGGCCAGGCCTCCGGTGTTTTCAAAATAATTAGCAATAATTTCATCGGCTGTTTGCGCCTGAACTGCTGCTATTCCGACTAAAAAGAACATCAGCACTAATAGATTACGATTCATAGTTTTTTGATTTGGTTGAGTTGTGAGTTAACAAGTTTTGTTGACACGTGAAATCAGGTAGTTAGTTGCAGAAATGTGTTTAAAATTACAGGAATTATTTTTGTTAACATGAAGTTATTCAATGCGATTGACTCTTTAAACTTCAAATGCATCGTTAACTTTGCCTTTTGAACTGCCTCATGAAGAAACCTATTTTATTAATTCTTTTATTTTCAGCGTTTTATCAAGTTAACGGCCAGATTTTAATACCAGCCAAATGGACTTATGAAACTTCTGTTAATGAAGCTAAAACCGGTGACGAGATCGAACTGATCTTCAAAGCCATAATTGATAAAGAGTGGTATTTATATTCTTCCGAATTCCCTTGCGAAGATGGTCCGATAAAAACATCCTTCAACCTGGTACCTCATCCAAGCTTCCAACTAGTCGGAAATTTAGTGCCTGTAAATCCGGTGGATAAGTATGATGATATCTTTGAGTGCGATGTCAAGATTTTTAAGAAGACAGGTGAATTTCGACAGAAAATAAAAATCCTCTCATCATCACTTTCTCTTAAAGGAGAATCCGATTACCAGGTGTGTACTGAGACTACAGGTCAATGTGTGCCGGGTGGCGAAGAGTTTTCCTTTACCTTAAAGGTGTCTGGTGAATCTATACAAGGCCAACAGAATGAGGAAGTCAAAATACCAACAATTGACAATACTCCGATTTCTACTGTTAATCCTTTCAATGTAGAAACAAAAGGCCCGATTCTGGATTCATCACTGGTTAAAGAGGATCCCGCAGGAAAATCATTGCTTGGTTTTTTACTGATTTCCTTTCTGGCCGGTTTAGCGGCACTTATTACCCCATGCGTTTTTCCAATGATTCCCATGACGGTGAGCTTTTTCACCGGACGAGGCACTCGCTTTCAGGCATTGATGTATGGATTTTTTATCATCCTTATCTACTCTCTCATTGGGGCCGCACTTGCGCCTTTGATGGGACCAGAAACAGCCAACCATCTTTCTACGGAGTGGATCCCCAATCTGATTTTCTTTTTGGTGTTCATAATCTTTGGCCTCTCATTCCTGGGGCTGTTCGAAATCACTTTGCCAGGATCAATCATCAACAAAGTTGATCAACAAGCTGAGAAAGGAGGCCTGGCAGGGGTGTTCTTTATGGCATTCACTCTGGTACTTGTATCTTTTTCTTGTACAGGTCCGATTGTTGGAAGCATTCTGGTTTCATCGGCTGGTGGAGAATTTTTGAAACCCATCCTGGGGATGTTTGCTTTTGCGCTCGCCTTCGCTATTCCATTTACCTTGTTCGCCATTTTCCCTAACTGGATGAAATCATTGCCTAAATCAGGCGGCTGGTTGAACACCGTAAAAGTGGTTCTCGGATTTGTGGAGATTGCACTTGCCTTTAAGTTTCTGAGCATTGCCGATCAGGCTTTCCATTGGGGAATTCTGGACCGCGAGATTAACATAGCCATCTGGATTGTAATCGTTGTCCTGATTGGGATTTACCTGATGAAAGGATTTAGAATGCCGGGCGATACCGGTAAAGATGCTGAAGATAAAACCGTGAGTGTTCCGCGTATTTCATTAGCCATGATTGCTTTTGTATTTGCTGTTTATCTGGTGCCCGGGATGTGGGGTGCTCCACTCAAAGCCCTGGCGGGTTACCTGCCTCCGATGTACACGCATGATTTTAATGTTATCCCTGCTGCTGAAAAATCAGGGAGTGTGTGCGATGAACCCAAATATGCTGACTTTCTGCATTTACCTCATGGCTTAAGTGGATACTTTGATTATGATCAGGCTTTGGCCTGTGCGCGTCAGCAGGGCAAGCCTTTGTTTATTGATTTCACCGGTCACGGATGTACAAACTGTCGCGAAATGGAAGCCAATGTGTGGTCCGATCCGCAGGTGCTTCAACGTTTGAATACAGATTATGTAGTAGTTGCATTATATGTGGATGACAAAACTGAATTGCCTGAGAATGATTGGTACACCTCCACCTATGATAAAAAAGTGAAGAAGACCATTGGCAAACAAAATGCAGATCTTCAAATCACCAACCTGAACAATAATGCACAGCCCTTTTACGTATTGGTTGGCAACGATGAACGCGTACTGGTATCGCCATATGGTTATAATCTCAACCCAGAAAAATTTGCTCAATTTTTGGATGCGGGCAAGAAAAAATACAAGGAGCTGTATCCTTAAATGTGCTATATTTGAACGTATAACTGGTTCAGGAACCAGATTTTTTAAACTAAACTTGCGGCAGATTAGTCCGCTATTTTTTAAGTAATGATGTTTTTCAAATCTGCTCTTGCAAAGAAAGTAGGAATTGCTGCTGTTTTACTGGTATCAGCAGGTGTTGTATTTTTTTGGATTGATGCAAAGACTTCCTTGTTCTCCTCAGCCGGTGATTATGTTGTAGAAAGTGATTCTTCACATCACGTAGAGCGAGAAATCGTGCTGCCTGTGTTTCTTCACGGCATGGTCGTTAACAATCTACACGTTGTGGAAGATGAAGTGAAGCGCAATCAGCGATTTACGGATTTACTTTCCGGATACTATGTTTCTCCATCCATATTACAACAACTAAATCTATTGCC
>DAOOCD010000028.1:0-24677 GCA_035408225.1 Cyclobacteriaceae bacterium
TTTGTAAAAGCATGTCTTTGGCAACCGAGGCATAGCCTAACCTTTGAGCCGATAAGGCATAATAAAAAGAGGCATATTCCGGAAAAGGGTTTTCCTGATCGTATACCGTCAATGGCTTAAACGAATCCATGGCTTCACTATACCGGGCTCCATCAAAATGATCCTTAGCCTGCCGGTACTGTCTTTTGAAATCCTGAGCTTGTGCCAGAGAAAAGCCAAGAATTAAGAAACATAAAAGAAGGTAAGACTTTTTCATTTTGATTGTTGAAATCATAGGCAAGTGAAAGCCAATATAGTTAATCAAAAATTAAGCCGCTATTCCCATTCGATGGTGGCGGGAGGTTTAGAGCTTATATCATAAACAACCCGATTAACGCCCTTCACTTTATTGATGATATCCGAAGAGACTTCGCTCAGGAAATCATGTGGTAGATGAGCCCAATCTGCTGTCATGCCATCTACACTTACCACCGCTCGCAAGGCAGCTACCTTTTCGTAAGTTCGTTCGTCCCCCATTACTCCCACAGTATATACCGGTAACAAAACGGCCCCAGCCTGCCATACCTTCTCATACAATCCGTGTGACCTTAATCCAGAAATAAATATTGCATCCACTTCCTGAAGTATTCTAACATTCTCAGCGTTGATCTCACCTAAAATACGAATCCCTAAGCCTGGTCCGGGAAATGGGTGTCTTCCCAAGATCAATGGATCAATTCCGAGGGTCTTACCAACTAAACGAACTTCGTCTTTAAATAATGTATTCAAAGGCTCCACAACCTTCATTTTCATTTTATCCGGTAAACCACCCACATTATGGTGCGATTTGATGGTTGCTGACGGCCCTTTCACAGAAACTGATTCAATTACATCCGGATAAATTGTGCCCTGACCCAGCCATTTGACATCTTCAATACGATGAGCCTCTACATCAAAGACCTCGATAAAGGTTCGGCCGATAGCCTTTCGTTTTGCTTCAGGCTCGGAAAGTTTATTTAAAGCCGTATAAAATTTATCTTTAGCATCGACTCCTTTTATGTTCAACCCCATTCCCTGATAAGAATGCAGAACTTGCTCGAATTCATCTTTGCGGAGTAACCCGTTATCAACGAAAATGCAATAGAGATTTTTTCCAATAGCTCTGTGAACAAGCATGGCCGCAACGGTTGAATCAACTCCACCCGAAAGTGCCATCACAACTTTATCGGAGCCTAGTTTCTTTTTTAATTCGGCAACTGTCGTTTCAACAAACTGATCTGGTGTCCAATCCTGTGCACAGCCGCAAATATGTACAACAAAATTCCGGAGTAGATTTTTTCCCTCCAGGGTATGAGTTACTTCCGGATGAAACTGAATGCCGTACAATTTTTCGCCCTTCAGATGAAAAGCGGCTACTTTAACAGATGGTGTGCTGGCAATGATTTCAAACGTATCAGGAATGGAAGCAATCGTATCTGCATGCGACATCCAAACCTGGGAATCAAGTGAGATCTCTTTTAATAATTCATTGTGATGGTCTACTGTGGTTAGTCTTGCACGACCATATTCCCTCATGTGTGAAGGCATTACCGTACCTCCGCTTTTGTGAGCGATCAACTGGGCTCCGTAGCATACTCCCAAAACCGGCAGCTTTCCAAACTGGGCTAAGTCCACATCTGGTGAATTCTGATCGCGTACTGAACAGGGGCTTCCGGAAAGAATAACACCCTTGACGGATGATGTAATGGCAGGAATATGATTATAAGGGTGTATTTCGCAATACACATTTAACTCGCGAACCCTACGGGCGATCAGTTGAGTGTATTGAGATCCAAAATCGAGGATTAGAATTTGTTCTGCCATGCCTGTATGCCATAGTGCGGCATTTCCGGCACGCAGGCATGCGCAAAAATAATGCGATCCGGCCACAGAACAAGGAAAAAGAATTGGATTATAGATTCGTGAGTAGCTGGAAGGCTACTTCTCAATTCCGTAACAATATTGCTTCAGATAATCAGCAGCATCATCCTGTCCGGCCATAAAGGCTTTTGATAAGCAGCTGCATCCTTCTGCCTCCTTTTTAAGTTCAACCAAAGCAACGCCTTTATAAAATAGTGCAGTTACGTTATCCGGATCTAGTTTAAGGGCAACATTCAGGTACTTTAAGGCCATCTCATAATTTTCTTGCTCTAAAGAAAAAGATCCCCCATATAAATAAGCAGGGCCAAAAGTTGCATCCAGTTCAATCGACTTATTAATGGCCATCATGGCACTATCTGGATTATCCAGCGAATAGTATGCAAAGGCTAAATTCATTTCCACTTCAGGATCGTCCTGAAATTGTTTGACAATCACCAGATCATCCTTAGCCAGCTTATATTCACCTTTCTCCATCAGCAAACTGGCTCGCCACTTCATAATCTGAGGGTCCCCACCACTCAACTCAAGGGCGGCCTCAACATCTGTCAATTGATTGTCAACATCGCCAGACTCGCGATAAGCAAGAGCACGCAGAACATGAGTCTGATAGTTTTCTGGAAACTCAGGAATGAAGCGATCCATATCCTTAATGGCTTTTTGGAAATCGCTATCACTATAATAAGCAACTGCTCTTTTATATAAAGAGCGATAGGAAGTCTTGTCCTTAAGTTTGGATGCATAAATTACCTTGGTGTAGAGTTTCGCAGCTTCTTTGAATTTCTGCTGGCTCATCAATGTATCTGCTTCCGTTTCCCACGCAGTCCATTTCGGATTTTGTGAGAACCCTGCAATTGTGATGGCACTTAGGAAAAATATCAGAAGTACTCTATGCATTTACACCAGCACGGTTACGATCGCGCTTGCGATCATTCTCATTCAGGTAAATCTTACGCAAACGTATTGATTTAGGTGTTACCTCTACATATTCGTCAGCCTGGATATACTCCAAGGCCTCTTCCAATGTATGCTTGAGAGGAGGTGCAATCTTCATTTTTTCGTCCGAACCAGAAGCACGCATGTTGGTAAGTTTCTTTGTCTTGGTAACGTTAATCACCAAATCTCCGCCCCGGCTATGTTCTCCGATCACTTGTCCTTCGTACACGGGTTCGCCAGGATTAATGAAAAACTTGCCGCGGTCTTGCAGATTATGCAAGCTATAAGGAATCGCTTCCCCTTGCTCCATGACGATAAGTGATCCGTTAATACGACCTGGAATTTCTCCTTTATAAGGTTGATATTCTTTAAAACGATGAGTTACTACGGCTTCACCCGCAGTTACATTCAGCAGATAATTTCTTAACCCCATAATTCCTCTTGACGGAATCAGGAACTTCAAAATCATTCGGTCTGCTTTGGGTTCCATATTCAACATTTCACCCTTACGTTGGGTAACTGTCTCAATGGCTTTACCAGCAACTGTTTCTGGCAAGTCGATTGTCAATTCTTCAACTGGTTCACACTTCACACCATCAATCTCGCGGAAGATTACCTGCGGCTGACCAATTTGAAGTTCGTACCCTTCTCTGCGCATGGTTTCAATTAATACTGATAAGTGAAGCACTCCGCGGCCAAACACCATAAAACTATCTGCCGAACCGGTTTCACCAAGACGTAATGCAAGATTCTTCTCTAGCTCTTTTTCAAGACGATCTTTAATGTGACGCGAGGTAACAAACTTTCCTTCTTTGGCATAGAAAGGAGAATTGTTAATCGTAAAAAGCATACTCATAGTAGGCTCATCAATCGCGATTGATTTTAAAGCCTCAGGCTTATCAACATCCGAAACAGTGTCTCCGATTTCAAAACCTTCCAATCCCACCAATGCACAAATTTCTCCGGCCTTTACTTCATCCTTCTTTATTTTATTGAAGCCTTCAAATACATATACTTCTTTGATACGCGTCTTTACAATCGCCCCTGTTTCTCGCTTCACTAACGCAATCTGTTGTCCTGCCTTTACGCTGCCACGTTGAATACGTCCAATAGCAATCCGGCCAACGAAAGAAGAATATTCCAATGATGTGATCAGTAATTGTGTAGTCCCTTCATCAATTTTAGGAGCAGGAATATGTTCAATAATTCCTTCAATCAGTGCTGTGATATCGGTCGTAGGGGTCTTCCAATCCTTACTCATCCAGCCTTGTTTAGCGGAACCGTAAAAGGTAGGAAAGTTCAATTGATCTTCGGTGGCATCCAATGAATACATGAGATCAAATACACCTTCGTGTACTTCATCCGGAGTACAGTTCTTTTTATCCACTTTATTGATCACCACAATAGGCTTTAAACCCAATTGAAGGGCCTTCTGCAAAACGAATCGGGTTTGTGGCATAGGGCCCTCGAAAGCATCTACAAGCAAAAGACAGCCATCAGCCATATTCAAAACACGCTCTACTTCGCCACCAAAGTCACTGTGGCCGGGGGTGTCAATTACGTTGATCTTATAGTCTTTGTATCGTACGGATACGTTTTTTGCCAAAATAGTGATCCCTCGCTCACGCTCCAGGTCGTTGCTATCCATAATGAGCTCTCCTGGGTGTTCATGGTCTTTAAAAACATGGCCTGCATGCAATAATTTATCTACCAACGTGGTTTTTCCATGGTCAACGTGCGCGATAATCGCAATATTCCTGATCTTACTTACTTCCATAATCTTGGTTTCTGCTGCTATTTTAAACTTTGAGGGCGCAAAGATAGCGCTATTTTGTGGATTTAGTGGCGTAAGGATTTGATTTCTGCTTTACCCTAATTAAACACAAATCTAGAACGATTGTGATGAGCCTATTTGCCAAGTTGTTTTTCAAAAAACGAATGCAGGGCTTCCATTATTGAGTCTGGATCAGTGAAGTATTGAACTGCTGCATGCTGTAAGTTGAAATTCTCAATAATTTTGTAATAGGTTTCTTCATTGACCTCATAGTCATTCATCAAGATCGCCTTCACATCAGGATCTGTAATCACCTGACGGAAGGTTTGGGTCCGGTTATTCTCCTCCACCACACGAAACAGTTTTCTTTTTTCTCGTTCCAGTTTGCTTAGGTAAGAGATTGGGGAAATAAATCCATCCAACGAACTCATGGTGCGAGGTGTTACTTTCGTTCTGTCGTTAATTTGGTTGGGATAAAGCCGCGTTGCCTTAATCGTTATTTCATTTAACATCAAGGTATTCTCAACCAACAATATGAATAAGGCATCTTCTTCAAAAAGAAGAGGAAGTTCCAATAACTTATAACCCACTACTGAGAACAGAAGTGTATCGGTAGGCTTTGCTGAGATCAGGAAACTTCCCAATGGATTGGTGGTTGTACCGCGGCCGGTTTGTTTAACTGAAATATGTACATCCGGAAGATTCGTGAGTTTGGCAGAATCCACAACAATACCGCGGTAGATCTGTTGCCCAAACAGAAAATTTGAAGCTATTAAAAAAAATGATCCTAGAAAGAAAAGTCTGAGCAAGGGTTTGTATTTGATATCAGATGACTCTACTCCATAAAAAGTTGTGTGTAAGAAAATTTATCGACTAAATCTCAGATATGTACCCATCGGTAAATCGCGACCTGTCTTTGATTTCAGGAAAAACTCACCGCAGTCAGGAGAATCAATGTTAAAGTGCGTTTTAACTACATTCAACCCCACCATGGGAGACAACCCCACTGCGTACATGGAAAGAATGAAGAAAGAAGGTGTAGGCTCTAACAGCTCACTAGCGAGGTGAATCAACTCATTCAGCTTCTCCTGCAAGGTCCACTTCTCCCCTTCGGGTCCGCGGCCATAAGGTGGCGGGTCCATAATAATACCGTTGTATTTATTTCCACGCTTCACTTCACGCTTTACAAACTTCAACGCATCTTCATAAACCCATCGAATGTCGCTGAGTTGATTCAATTGCATATTCTGATTTGCCCAGTTCAAGCCAGGTCGGGAAGCATCCACATGAGTAACATCCGCACCTGCTGCACGAGCGACAACTGAAGCCGCTCCTGTATATGCAAATAAATTTAACACACGGGGTTTTGTAACTTTCCAGGAAGAGATTGTATCAAAAATAAAATTCCAGTTTGAGCCCTGTTCAGGAAAAACACCGACATGACCAAACCCCGTAAGGGCCAAACGCAATGTTAGGTTCAATGATTGATATTGGTACTCTACCTGCCAGCTATCTTGCATGGGCTTAAGTTTATTCCACCCCCCTTTCACTTCCTCGCCATATCGAAAATTGTCTTTCTGCTCCCGCGTAAAATGGGCATGTGCCTGTTTATTCCATTCCACTTCTGAAAGCACTGGCTCCCAAATAGCCTGGGGTTCTGGTCGAATGAGAATTACTTTTCCAAAGCGCTCCAGTTTTTCAAAACTCCCGCTGTCGAGTAATTCGTAATCTTTCCAGGATGAAGGATGTATAAGATTCAAAATCTAGATTTAAAGATTCAAAAATAGGAAATAACAAGATGCCAATCCTTTGATCTTGAATTTTGAATCTTGAATTTTGAAACGGCTATGCATTTTCTGATCACCAGCGCTCAAAATCCAAAAATCAAAAGTCTGCTTTCGCTTGAGAAATCTCGTGAACGCAGGAAACAGCAACTCTTCATGATTGAAGGTGCTAAAGAAGTACGAATGGCACTGGAAGCAGGCTACAAAATCGGAAATATCTTTTTTTGTGATGAGATCGTTGACAAGAATGATTCTGCAGATCTTCTACGTGAAGACAAATTACTTGTACCGGTTTCAAAAGAAGTCTTCGACAAAATCGCTATCCGCGAAAGCACCGGTGGCATTCTGGCTGTGGCTGAACAGAAGGCTCATCGGTTGGAAGATATCCGATTAAGCAAGAACCCACTCATCCTGATTTTAGAAGCCGTTGAAAAACCAGGCAACCTGGGTGCCATACTAAGAACTGCCGATGCCGCAGGGGTCGATGCCGTAATTATATGTGATCCACAAACCGATTTCTATAATCCCAACGTGATCCGCTCTAGCGTAGGGTGTGTATTTACCAAGCAGATTGCATCTGCAACCTCCGAAGAAACTATTACATGGTTGAAGCAGAATGGCATCAATGTTTTCTGCACTTATCTTAAAGCTTCAAGGCCCTATCATGAAACCGATTTTACTAAACCTGCAGCGATTGTGATGGGCACCGAAGCCACCGGACTTTCTGAGATCTGGGTGAAGAATTCTTCAGCTAACATCATCATTCCCATGCAGGGCAAAATTGACTCGATGAATGTATCCAACGCAGCCGCTGTAGTGGTATTTGAAGCAATGAGGCAGCGCGGCTTTCAAAAGCAGGTCTGAATAAAGTAAGCCGAACACAGGTTTCTACAACTCAATACATCTTTTAGGCGGTTCATTTCATAAGGGTTGCCCAGGGGGCATCCTTACCCCACCTTTGTTGCGTTATCTGGGTAAAAATCTAATAGTTTATGAAGTTCTCCGTACTAATTTTTGCTTTTCTGATCTCTGCTTCAGGCTATAGCCAGTCAGAATCAACCCGGGTTTATGCCTCTGGCAAAGACTCAAAAATGACTTATAAAAATTCTGACGGCTTTAACTCCTTTAATATTGAAGTACGAGGAACCATCGAAGTAACCGATGACGACCGGGACATTAAAAGCATGTCGCCCGATGGCTACCTGGAAATAACCAAAACAACTTTTGGCAGCAAACGCACAATCAAAATCAGCGCTCAAGGCAGCACAATAAAACGCGAATACTTTGAAGGAAGAACAGCGGTAAACTATGAGCCTGAAGGTCGCAAATGGCTTTCCGAAATTTTACCGGAAGTTGTAAGAACCACTACGGTGGCTGCCGAAAGTCGTGTAAATCGCTTTTACAGAAAAGGTGGTGTGGCTGGAGTTCTTAACGAAATCGATATTCTGGATGGAGATTACATGAAGGCTCACTATGCTAATCTGCTAATGAAGTTACCTGTTCAGGTTAAAGACTATGCAATGATAGTGTCCAAAGTCTCGACCGAACTTGACTCTGATCATTATCTCACTGAGTTCCTGGATAATAATTTATCCAAATTCATGCAAAGCAAAGAAGCTATTGAGGCAGTATTCGTAGCCACCAATAAAATGGAATCCGATCATTATAAAACCCAGGTGATCAAAGAGGCTTTGCGGGTTCAGCCTGCATCAATAGAAAGCGTAAAAGTAATTATGGCCTCCGTTTCTCGAATGGAATCAGATCATTATAAAACAGAAGTACTCACTTCCCTTATGCGTCAACCCAACCTGACAGATGCTGTAATTGCTGAAATGATTAACACTTCTAAAACCATTGAATCGGATCACTACCGAACCATTGTATTAACCAAAGCTTTGGAAAGAAATCTGTCGACCGCTTCGTACCAATTAGTAGTTGAATCGGTGAAAGGCATTGAATCTGATCATTATATCACGCAAGTAATTAAAAGCATGCTTGATAAGCCTATCGATAGCCAGGTACTCACAAGTTTATTAAATATTACCTCCTCAATTGAATCGGATCATTATCGCACGGAAGTGCTTACCACCTTATTGAAAAAACAAGATTTAAAGGAGGAGAATTTTAAACAACTGGTTGAGTACTGCAATACGATGGACAGCGATCATTACAAATCTCAAACCTTGCAAACAGCACTATCCGCACCTCAAATGACAGATGGAAAATTAATTGCTGTGCTCAATGCCGCTGCTCAAATCGACTCCGATCATTATATAACCGAAGTGTTGGTAGACGCTGCTCCAGCCGTGAAATCGGCCAGCGCAAGTGTTAAGGATGCCTATCGTGCAGCTGCTCGTAGGATTGACTCAGAGACTTATTACGGACGTGCTCTACGCGCTATTGAAAATTAACTGAACGAAAATTTACTACCTGAAAATTCTCAAAATTTTGAGTAGTTTGAGGGTATTATGGTCACCTTCTCAAACACACTTCAAAATCACAACATGAAGAAATATGGTTTGCTGGCCTTGATTTGCACAACACTTGGTCTCCTTTTCTTCATTTATATTTTTTATAGCAATCATGGCCGGTTTCCTTCTTTATATCTAGAAGCCGATGAATATTTGATTTGTACGGTAATTACAAACCTGGCGGGTTTTATCGCCTGGCAAGTAGACAAAATTCTGGATCGCTGGATTCACTGGCGAAGTCATTTCCTGGCTCGCTTTATTTCTGGTTTTATCCTTAACGGGATTTTGGTACTCGTCTTCGCTATTACGGCAAGTCTGATATTACTCGAATCGCGAACGGAAGACATGATTAAACTCGGCATTCAGCTTGCCATCTCCTTGTTTATCTATGAAATTTTTTATGGGTTGTTCTACTCGTATCAGTATTACGCTAAAACTCAGGTAGAGCAAATGCGATTGGATCGTTTACAACTCGAACTGCAGTTTGAGTCGCTGAAGAACCAAATCAGTCCGCATTACTTATTCAACTGCCTCAACACAGTTTCTTCGTTGCTGTTTAAAGACACCTCGATGGCCGAACAATTCATTCGAAGAATGGCCGATACCTTTCGATATGTAATCGATAATCAAAAACAAAAATTAGTGACCGTGCGCGAAGAGATTGAGTTTGTAAAAGCCTACTATTATCTATTGCAAGTACGGTATGAGCAACATCTAACCCTTGAGATTAACCTGCCTAAGAATTTATTCAACACATACATTCCACCTATGACATTGCAACTATTGGTGGAAAATGCGGTGAAGCACAATAAAATCTCTAAAGAGTATCCATTATTGATTTATGTTTCGGCCCAGGATAATACCCGGATACTTGTTAGTAATTCCAAGACAGTTCAGGAGAAAGGAGAAAGCTTTCAAATCGGGCTAAACAATATCACCAGCAGGTACGAGTTTTTCTCAACCGAGAAAGTGATTATCAAAAATGAATCGCGCTTTACGGTTACCCTACCCGTGATTAAGAACAATATCAAAGAAGAACATACACCAAGTGCTGCGTTGCAATATTCATGAACCGTTTATTTATCCATCAGCCGCTCTTTAGAATTCTCTCAGCCCCTGTGCTGGGCTTGATGGTGTACTTGCTCATTTTACTTATTAATAACGACTTCACAGAACTCAAAAATATTTTCAGCAGCGCTGAAATCTACGTCTGCATTGGATTAGCCTATCTGTCATTAGAATCAATGCGACTAACTTTATCAATTTCTGAAAAGTGGTTGGCGCGGCAAATCCTGAGGCGAAGAGTACTGGTGCAAATCTTTGGAACACTATTAATTTCTTTATTGCTGATTGCGATCGCTATCTGGGCATACTACAAATGGGTAATTGGTTTTACCATTAATATGGGTGAGCTGACTTTATTCATTTCCATTTATGGGGTGATTGGAGTCCTTTACAATGTTTTATTCTTTAGCAATTTTTACCTGAATCGGGAAAATACTATACTTCTTCAACAGGAGAAAAAATTAAGAGAAAAGCTGGAAGCCGATTTTGTTTCCTTTAAGAATGAAATCAATCCTGATCTACTGTACGAAAGTCTGGAAAACCTCATTCTCACGTTGCAGCAAAATGTTGACCAGGCTGAAGAGCAAATTGATTATCTGGCTGGCATCTATCGATACAGTCTGATTAACCGGCATAAAGAACTCATTAGCCTTGAAGAAGAATTAAATGCAGCCGACCACCTGATTAAACTTCTGAATTACAAATATCAGAATCAACTTAACCTCTTGAATTCAGTACGCGACACAACTAAAATTCATTTGATTCCCGGATCAATTCTGGTAACTGTAGATGCCATTGTGCGAAACACGCTGATCTCGAAACAATCACCACTTGTGATCCGGCTTTACCTGGAGGAAGGAGATGAGTACCTGGTACTTCAGCATACCATCAACGACCGGCTTTTGCTTCATCAGGAAAGCTTGAATGCCTTTGCCCGATTGCAGCGCTCGTATTCATTCTTTAGTGAAAACCCTTTTGTTCAGGTAAAAGCCGGAAAAGAAAATTATATTAAATTTCCACTCGTGCAAGTAACAGCTGATGAACCCCTGACTCATGAGTAACCTGATCCTGAAAGTTCTGATTGTAGAAGATGAAACTCCGGCAGCCGAAAAACTGGAACGATATTTACAACGCTACAGCGAAGGGATTGAAGTAAAGGGGAAAGCTGAATCGATCGAAGAAGCGGTAAACTGGCTGGAAGTAAATCAATCAACCATCGATCTCATCTTCATGGATATTCAGTTAAAGGACGGAGTTAGCTTTGACATCTTTAAAGAAGTTAAAGTAGTGAAACCAGTCATCTTCATCACTGCTTATAATGAATTTGCCCTCGAGGCATTTAAAATGAATGGTATTGATTACCTGCTTAAGCCGATCACATTTACCGATCTATCCAACAGTCTAAAAAAGGTAGAGGCCTTGGGCAGCCAATTGAGATGGAGTGAAGATCGCAATGAAGCACTTGTCAAGACTTTTGATTCATCGCAGCAAAAGTCGTATAAGAATAGATTCATGGTAAAACTGGGTGATCACATAAAATCCATTACCTCTGATCAGATCAGTTTGTTTTTTGCCGATGGACGGGATGTTTACCTGATCACTAGCCAACTACGGAAGTTTATTATCGATTACACATTGGAAAGTCTGGAAGAAATTCTGGACCCAAAGATTTTTCACCGGGTAAACCGGAGCTACATTGTAAACATTAGTGCCATTCAGGACGTAATTGTTTATTCAAACAGTCGACTTAAAATCACTTCAAACATAAAATGGGATCCTGAAATTATTGTCAGCCGCGAAAAAGTAAGCGAATTTAAAGAGTGGTTTGACGGGGCCCACTAGTTTGTAACGTACGTTACACAATCATTAAAATTTTCTTTCGATCTTTAGATCATGAAAAAGTTGATCTATCTGATACCCTTTACTCTACTATTTGCCTGTGGCGGCAAAGATTCTACTCAAACTAAAGAAAAAATTGATAGCACTTACATAATCCGCGGAAACGCAATAGCCAAAATTTCCTTTGAAACAATCAGTGGTGAGCTTAAGCAAGCCCTTGAGAATGGTGGGATTGATCATGCCCTGCGCTATTGCAATGAAAAAGCCTACCCCATTACCGATTCACTTTCGTTGGCTATTCAGGTTTCTATTAGAAGGATCAGTAACAAAAACCGAAATACCCGGAATAAGGCGGACAAGGTGGAGGAATTTCTGATCAAAGGATTTAGCAATGATTTAAATGAAAAAAAGGAATTAACTCCCAGACTGGTATTGAAAGACGACTCTGTGATTTATTACAAAGCTATTCTTACCCAACCGCTCTGTTTAACCTGCCACGGTCAGCCCGAAAGGGATTTAGCGTTTGCAACAGATTCATTAATCCGAACTCTTTATCCTGGAGATAAAGCATTCGGTTATCAGGCTAACCAGGTTCGTGGCCTTTGGCGGATTGGGTTTAAACAAAAGTAAAAATGTCACCCTATTGGTAAGGTGACATTCTTTTGATTTAGCCCGTCTGAATTACTGTCAGTATGGGATTGTCGAAGACTGCTGCAATAATAATTTAATTACCACAAAAATCTCCATCGTCCATGCCAATAGGTTGGCCGGGAGGTGCGGGTAATAAATTCTCCTGCTTAAATTCATCTGGATCTTGTTGGAACTTATTAATCTGCTGTACCAGGTAAGCGTAGTAAGCCTTCCACTCTTCTTCCGTAGTTGCCCTGCTTTGCAACCAATTTTTCAATTGATCCAACTTTAAGGTTGCAATTGCTTTGGCGGGGGCTGAGGCATCTTTATTTAAAGCCAACTTAGACAGGTTGGTAAATAGCGAATAGTTTATACTCATCTGAATGGCGCCTTCGTAGCCTCCTCGCGTTGGTGATTTGAACGTGGCGCTAATCAACTTATCGATCACACTTTCAAGACTTGGAAGTCTCGCATCCCTTGAATGATGTTCAAACAACCGGTTGGCCCGGGCCGGATGTAGGATTAAACTGAAGGTAAGATCAGAAGCAGTCTCTGCTGCTGCAAGCGGATCAAATGTTAGGTCCGTTTTACCTTTCAACAACTCGCGATGACGCGAATACCCAAGTGGCCTTGGCGGAATTATTTTTAAGAGACTCTCAGGGAGAGCCAAGGCAGAAGGCTGTACAGTTTTCAACAGGGCCTCAATTGCTTTTAATTCTTGCTGAGGTGTAAGCAATTCCGTTATGGGTTGTCCATCTCCGCGTAACGCGTACCGATAGTTAAGTCCGCCCACAACCTTAGCAGTTGCTTCGGTCTGGTACCGATGAAAAAAATACATAGGCACCAACACTTCCTCCAGCAGAGCCATGGGCGCACCGGGTTTAATATTCCGTTCGCCAAAATTTTTCAACGCGACAGCACGCACTTCCATGACCCGATTCAATTCATCGGCCGGATCTTTGCCATTATCCCACAAGTGTGCATAGGGATGAGCTCCACCTACAGGTCGTGCATCCTGATCCGATAAGAAAGTAAATCCTGCCTTAAGGGAATTTTGAATGATGTCATACAACGCTTTGTCCTCATCAGTTCCGTCCGGAAAATGCTGATAGCCATACGTAACAATTACTTTATCGAAAGCGCCTATCTTATCATCGTACGCCTTGCTCAAATCAATTTTACCATCTTTTAGTTGAGCGATCGGATGTGGATAGTCCATCACAGAAGCAAGATTTTCTGAACTCGAGGAATATGCATGCGCAATACCAATTGTATGACCTACTTCATGTGCAGCCAGTTGTCTTAGTCTGGCCAACGCCATTTGTTCCATCTCTTTCGAAACCGGTTTGCCTTCTTCGTAGGGTGCTAAAAGTCCTTCCGCAATTAAAAAATCCTGTCGCACCCGCAAGGATCCCAGGTTAACATGACCTTTTATGATTTCACCGGTACGTGGATCAGTTACGGAAGCACCATACGACCAGCCACGCGTAGAGCGATGGATCCAGTTGATTAAATTATAACGAACATCCATCGGGTCTGCATCCTCTGGCAATACTTCAACGCGGAAAGCGTCCTTATACCCTGCAGCTTCAAAAGCCTGGTTCCACCACTTAGCTCCGTCCATTAGAGCAGAGCGAATAGGCTCAGGGGCACCGGGATCCATATAATAAATAATAGGCTCAACTGCTTCACTAACAGCGGCTCGAGGATCTTTCTTCTCTAACCGGTGACGGGTGATGAACCGCTTTTCAATGGGCTCACTGATCGGTGTTGCATAATCGTAATAAGAAATACTAAAATACCCAGCCCGCGGGTCAAACTTGCGGGGTTTGTAGTTAGCATCGGGCAATTGTACAAATGAATGATGTTCGCGTACGGTTACGCTGGAAGGTGTTGGTGTTACACTGCGAATAAATCCACCGGTCGGTTGGCCTGTAAAAGTCAGTGTTGCTTCAAACTCTGTATTTTGTGGAAAATTTTTCGTCCTTGGCAAATAAAATGCAGAACGCGTTTTATCCAGTGTATAGTTACCCTGCTGCGTGCTGCGAAGCGTACCAATTACATCATGCGCATCCTGTAAAAGAAAATCAGAAGCATCTACTAACACCCTTCCTCCCTCTTCAGCTACAACAGTAAATCCCCAAAGTACTGATTGAGCAAAAGCCTCCTCCACGGCTTTCTTCTCGGCAGCATTATTGGAAATAGCTCGGTAGGAATAATTCAATTCAGTTAACAAAACCTTGGGTCCTCTGCGATCAAACTTCACCACCCGTTCGCGCCCCAATTGATTACGATCAAGTCCAATGTCATTAGAGCCAACTCCTGCTGTCAACGATTCAACATATAAAAATTCCGTATTAAACTTATCAATGATAAGAAAAACCTTATCCTGCTTTTCATCATAATAAAACTCTATATAGCCAGGAAATTTTTTCATACCAGCTACTTTAGTTTCAATCGTTGATGTCGCCAGCGCTGGTTGAGTGGATGGAATTTGTTGGGGTTGATCCTTTTTCTTTTGAGCCAGTGTTACACTGCTTAGAAAAAGCAAAATCAGAACAATACTATTTTTCATGGATGCGGAATTTTTAGCTTCTGGAAAGCTAGCCAATATTAAAAGTGATTGCAAGACAACCTATATTCCAGAGCCTTTATATTATGTTAGCGGCCAAACAATGCGACCAGCCCAATACCGATTTGTGACTTTCCGAAAACCTTTGCATTATTAAGATGTAATCGGTTGACTTTAATAAAAACCGCATGACGGAAGATGAAATCCGTAAGGAACAAGCAATCATAGAGCGATCCAAAAATGACCCGCAAGCTTTTGGAGAGTTATATGAGAAATACTTTGAGCGAATATTCAACTACATTTTCAGGCAGACAGATGATGAAGAGCTTACGGATGATCTCTGTTCCCAAACTTTTGTAAATGCATTGAATAATTTGGGCAAGTATGAATTCAGAGGGTTTCCGTTTTCAGCCTGGCTTTATAAAATTGCGGGGAACGAAGTAAATAAACATTATCGAAAAAATAAGGGTAAAAAAATATTCAGCATCGAAGAACTGAAAGTGCGTGAACTCGTTGAACAGACCGCAGCGGACTGGGACGAGGAATTGATCAATCGATTAATTCACTATATGAATGAATTACCGACCGACATGATACAGGTATTGGAACTCCGTTTTTTTGAAGACAAGGATTTTAAAGAAATTGCTTTCATTCTTGACATGACCGAAAGCGGAGCTAAGATGCGCACCTACCGGGCATTGGATAAGTTGAGAACAAATTTTAATCTTAAGGTAAAGTACGATGGGTAAGCACGAAATCCGGCTGCGAAGACAACGCCTGACTGCCCGCGGAAGCGAACGGTTCCGGAACTATGGTGCCGTGTTAAAACAATATGGTGAAGAGAGACGGATGAAAATCATTACCCGAATCTTTACATTCATTTTCCTGATCCTTGCGCTTGTTCTTGTATTTATCGTTGTTTCAAGATGGGAAAAGAAACAAACTGTTCCTGAGAAAAAAACTTCACAAACAGAGCAGGTTTATGAAATAAAGCAGGTGGTGTGATATGGTAGAATTATAGCCTGATTTCAGTCTTAAATCAGATTTAGGATATAGCTAAGGTTTTTGTGGCTGGATACAATTTTTTGGTGAAAATCATTATTTAATTACCTTTGCAAACCTTTTTGGGCCCGTAGCTTAACTGAATAGAGCATCTGACTACGGATCAGAAGGTTGGGGGTTTGAATCCCTCCGGGCCCACTTTAAAATCCTAACTCAAAATTGAATGGGTTAGGTTTTTTATTTCAAATGGAAATATTAACCAGTTTTTAACCGTTAGTAAGTAAAACCGGTCGAATGAAAAAAATTCTTAGTTCCATCATCTTTCTGCTCTTCGCATCCTATGCTTTCGGTCAGTATGATGATGTAAAAAAAACCGCAAGACCTAACATACCAGGAACGTTCATGATTGATTTAGGTGTCAATCAGGCTATTAATCCACCAAAAACATGGAGCCAGGGATGGTGGGGTTCACGCACCGTTAATGTCTATTATCAGTATTCATTTCGATTCGGCCGCTCAAAGTTTAGCTTGAACCCTGGTATTGGCTTAAGTATGGAGCGCTGGAAATTTAAAGATAATGCCACATTAATTGATACCGTTGAGTTAGACAGCTATCCAGATGGGTTAGCTTCGCTTAACCAGGTTGAACAATACAATTTGTTAAGCCCTAAAAGGATATATCCTGAATTAGCAGATAAATCCATGCTCATTGCAAATTATATTGAAATGCCAATAGAAATCAGATTTGATACCAAACCTGAAGACATTGCCAGAAGTTTTAACATAGCCATCGGTGGCCGGATTGGGTATCTCTACGATTCCTTCACAAAAGTTAAATACGATAATAATGGTGAAACCGTGAAAGTTAAATACAAACAAAATTATGGACTCAACTCTTTACGTTATGGAATTTATACTCGTATTGGAGTGGGTAGTTTTACCTTATTTTCGTTCTACAATATCTCCGACCTGTTCGAAAAAGGTAAAGGCCCGCTTGGAGCCAGTTTTAACACGTTTACATACGGGATTTCCATCAACGGATTCTAATCACTTTCCTTTAAATGCTGGTTTTCTTTTTTCAAGGAAAGCCGTGACTCCTTCTTTATAGTCTTGTGATGTTCCTGCAATTTCCTGGCAGTATGCTTCATAGTCCAGCATTTCGTCTAAACCGGATGTTGTTGCTTTGGTAAGCATCTTCTTAATGAGTCCAATTGACTTTGTAGGTGCCTGTGCAAAATAATCTGTGTACTCTTTCACCACGGTATCCAATTGGTCAACCGGTGTTACCCGGTTAACTAGACCTAATTGCAAAGCCTCAGCCGCTTTAACCCGGCTACCCATGGCGCATAATTCAAACGCTTTAGCCATGCCCACCAACCGTGGCAAAAAATAAGCTGACCCTGAATCAGGAACCAACCCAATATTGATAAACACTTCAATGAGCGTTGCCTCTTCAGAAGCGATAATCAAGTCCGATGCAAGCGCCAATGAACAACCCGCCCCGGCAGCTACACCATTCAATCGACAAATGATGGGTTTTGGCAACGAACGCATGGCCCGGATAATTGGATTATACCTTTTCTGAAGCGACTCCATAAAGGATCGCTTTTCCTGGCCCGATGCCGCTTTCAAATCCTGACCTGAGCAAAATGCTTTGCCGGCACCGGTCAATACAACAACACGAACCTGATCATCCTTTGCTACTGCTTTCAATGCGTCCTGAAGCTCATAGGTAATTCCATCATTAAGTGCATTGTAAACCTCAGGCCGGTTAAGAGTTATCGTTGCTACGCCCTGAGCCACTTCATATTTTAGAAATTGAAAATCCATATGAATTGAGTTTTGATCCTTAGAATAAAATTATGATTCCGGAAAAGCCAATTGCAAAACCAGCTACACTTCCAATCAATATTTGTCTCGGTGTATGTGCATTGAGATATAACCGCGAGGACATTACAGCACCAGCAGCCAGGATGGCCAAAGCCGTTGGCCATAATAGATAGGGTTGTTCAATGGCTTTGTTCAAAGGCATTAAAATTCCAATGCCACCCCAGATGGCTAAACTGTGTACACTTACCTTTTGAAAAAACGTTAGAATTGTTGAAACAACAACGAGCAGTGTCACAATCAAAATCAGGCTATTGAAATTTTGAGAGAAGGGTAGTTTATTATAGAATAAAAACGTCATTACCATATAGATCAAAGAAATTGCAACGAAGGGGATAATTCTTTCCCTGCGCGACACCAGGGTATAGTTTGAAATAGTGCCGAAATACTTAAACATGAGCAAATTGACTGCCGGTAAAATAAATGTAAAGCAAAACACAAACGCCAGGATGATTTTTAGATTTTGAGGAGCGATCATCATCATAGAAGGAAAATAAATACCCAACAACAACACGAGATATGATGTGAGCAACAAAGGATGGAATAGTACCGAAATGAAATTAGCTGCTATTCTCACCGCATTTCCTTTCTTAAGCGGGCTACAGGAATATTCAACTGCTCGCGATACTTGGCCACCGTGCGCCTGGCAATGTTATAGCCTTTTTCATTCAACAAATCCTCCAGCTTATCATCTGACAGCGGTTTCTTTTTGTCTTCCGATACAATCAGGTCTTTGATGATCTGCTTCACTTCACGGCTGCTCACCTCTTCTCCCGAATCCGTGGCAATACCTTCTGAGAAAAAGTACTTCAGCGGAAATACACCGAAGTCAGTCTGCACTGTTTTGCTGCTGGCCACCCTGCTTACGGTGGAGATATCCATGTTAATCATTTGTGCAATGTCCTTCAGGATCATCGGCCTGAGCTTTGTCTCATCGCCTTCCAGAAAATAATCATATTGGAAATCCACAATCGCACGCATGGTTCGAAGCAGGGTGTGCTGTCTTTGCTTGATAGCATCGATAAACCATTTAGCTGCATCCAACTTCTGCTTCACAAACGAAACAGCTTCCTTCAATTTCTTATCTTTTTTATCGCCTTTATCATAGGCTTTAAACATTTCGGAATAGGAACGACTTATCCGCAACTCCGGAGCGTTGCGTGAGTTTAAGGATAATTCAAGTTTTCCGTTGTTGTTTGAAAGAATAAAATCCGGAATTACATATTGATTCTTGGCGATGCCGGTATTCAACTCACCTCCTGGCTTGGGATTTAAGCGAACTATTAATTCAATTGCATCTTTAATATAATCTTCATCATCCAGATCAAGCTTCTTGAGAATTTTTGGATAATGTTTCTTGGTAAATTCTTCGTAACACTCCTGTATAACCCGTTTCGCGACAATCACGTCAACATCCTGACCATCATCCATGCGATCTAGCTGAAGAAGCAAACATTCCTGTAAATTTCGGGCAGCAATTCCTGATGGGTCAAATGCCTGGATTCGCTTTAACAATCCTTCAACTTCTTCAAGGTTAGTTTCAATGCCTTGTGAAAAAGCCAGATCATTAACAATGGAATCCAGATCCCTTCTAATATATCCATCACTCTCAATGCTTCCTATCAATTGCTTCCCAATGGTTAACTGCCGATCATTCAAGCCCAGAAATCCTAATTGAGTCATCAGTGTTTCATGCAACGAGGTGCCCATAGGTATTGGCATCTCACGATCTTCATCATCTTCGCCATCTCCATCCGACTGGGTCTTGTAGCTATTATAGTCATCATCCCGGAGATAGTCCTTAATATCGATATCTTCACTGGATGAGATCTGTTCAGGCTTTTCCTCCTCAGTGGGTTCATCAGCAGGGTTGTTGGAGTCTTCCTCCTCAGGCTCATCAGCCCCTTCTTCCAACACAGGGTTCAGCTCCAATTCCTCCTCAATCCGGTTCTCCAACTCTGCGGTAGGCACCTGTAACAATTTTATAAATTGAATCTGCTGCGGTGACAGCTTCTGTTGAAGACTTTGATTTAAACTTAATTTTTGCATGACTTTCGTGGGTAAAGTTACCAATTCAGCCTGTCAGTAAAAAGTACAATACACGTCTGCAAGGGTGTTTTTGTGGTATTGATCAAGGAAACTTATGTCGTTTTGGGTTTCCCGCTGTAGATTTTGATTAAAAAATGAAATTGACGTTTTTTGCGGTCCGAAATTCGGTCGCACTTATGAAACGAACTAAGATCAAGACACTGTTGGCCGCAAACCCAACAGGGCAATCCGTAAAGGTTGAAGGTTGGGTACGTACTTTCCGAAACAATCAGTTTATCTCCATCAACGATGGATCAACTATTCAGAATCTTCAGGCCGTTATCGAACTGAATTCCCTTGACGAACAAACCCTGAAACGAATCACTACTGGTGCATGCGTTTCCCTTACCGGAGAATTAATCGCTTCGTTGGGTAAAGGTCAAGCTATTGAGGTAAAAGTAAAAGAACTTCAGATTCTTGGTGATTGCGATGCCGAGGTGTATCCATTGCAACTTAAGAACAGACCAAGCTTTGAATACTTACGGGAGATTGCCCACCTGCGCTCGCGCACCAATACTTTTGGGGCTGTTATGCGTGTTCGTCATGCGATGGCTTATGCCATTCATAAGTTCTTCAACGATCGCGGATTCTTCTACATTCATACACCAATTATCACTGGGTCGGATGCGGAAGGCGCAGGCGCTATGTTTCGGGTAACAACCTTAGATAGTAACAATCCGCCCCGCGATGAACAAGGCCACATCAATCACAAAGAAGATTTCTTCGGTAAGGAAACTAACCTCACAGTATCCGGACAGCTGGAAGGAGAAACATATGCATTAGCCCTAAGCGAGATCTATACGTTTGGCCCAACGTTCCGTGCAGAGAACTCAAATACTACCCGCCATCTGGCAGAGTTTTGGATGATTGAGCCAGAAATGGCTTTCTATGACATACACGATAACATGCAACTGGCTACTGACCTGTTGCAGTACCTGGTTAGATACGCGTTAGAAAATTGCAAAGAAGACCTGGAATTTTTAAACAAGCGTGCGCAGGAGGAAGAAGCCGCAAAACCTCAGGATCAGCGGAGTGAATTAAGTCTTTTGGACAGGTTAAAGTTTGTAACTGAAAATGAATTTCAAAAACTAAGTTACACGGAGGCAATTGAGATTCTGAAAAACTCAAATCCCAACAAGAAGAAAAAGTTTCAATACCTGATCGATGCCTGGGGTGTTGATCTGCAATCGGAACATGAGCGCTACCTGGTTGAAAAGCATTTCAAAAAACCGGTGATTCTCTACAACTATCCCAAAGAGATAAAAGCATTTTACATGCGCCAGAATGAAGACAACAAAACGGTTGCGGCCATGGATGTTTTGTTTCCGGGCATAGGAGAAATCATTGGGGGATCGCAACGCGAAGAGCGTTATGAGAGACTGCAAAAAAGAGTGCAGGAATTAAACCTTCCTGAAAAAGATTTGTGGTGGTATATGGACCTGCGCAAGTTTGGCTCTGCACCGCACAGTGGTTTCGGTCTTGGCTTCGAGCGACTTATTTTGTTTGTAACCGGAATGACCAATATCCGCGATGTGATTCCATTCCCGAGATTTCCGGGCAATGCTGAGTTCTGATAGGGTTAATTATTTTCTCTTCACTGCCAATAGTGGAATAGTTCCCTGGTAAGCAAGCCTGCGTGTTACACTCTTACCAAAAAGTTTCTCTTCCAGACTTAGTTTGTGGGTAAAGGTGGTGAGTAAATCTGCTTTTGTCTTCTTGATATAATTATCGATAGCGGTTGTGATATCTTCTTCCAGTATCAATTTAAAATCGAGTTTATCATAATCTGCTTTTCGGATAATTTCATCTGCTGAGTTAACAGCAGCTTCCACTTTCTTATCCATAACAGGAGCAACATGAATCATGTGAACGGCCGAACCAAAGACTCTTGCAAACTCGATAATTATCTCAAGTTCCTTTTGAATGTTTTTCAAATCAGATGCATATACAATGTGCTGCAGGTTGTGATATTTAGCTAACGCTGGAATAGCAAGTACCGGTACCTTGCATTCATCAATAACAGAAACAGTGGTTCCGCCAAGTCTGGCTTTCTTTAACGCAGAAGCGCCCTGTAAGCCCATCACCACCATGTTGGTAGGATGCTTATCCACATATTTTCTTACCATTTCTGCAACGGTTCGTGCCTTAATGGGTTTAAATTCCAAAATGTAATTTCCTTTAACCTGGCTTCGAAGTTCCTGTACCAGCTTATCTCCTTCCTCCTGAGAAACCTGAGCGATGGATTTCTCAATTTGTTTCGATTTGAGATTGGCTTTTGGAATACCATCCACCCGAACGATATTAAGAATTGTGAAATGAGCATCCAGTGGTGCCGCAAGTTTGATAGCATAGTGCATAGCCACTTTGGATAGCGGTGAAAAATCAGTCAGGAGGACGATGTTGGGGCCTTTCATAGTAAAACAGTTTTGGAAGCATCAAAATTACGAGGTTTGGGGTTATTTCCGCAAAAAAAATCCCTCAGAGGTAATTTTGTCCACAAAACGAGAATTAACTTGCACGCGAATTATTACTCCATCCCATGAAAACTCCTAAGCTTCTTTTGTTTTTACTTCTGCTGACCATTTCTTCTTTTGTTAGCGCACAAAAAATTGAAGAGAAAAATATTAAAACTCATATAAAATTTCTGTCGGATGATGCCCTGCAGGGCCGCCTTACAGGATCGGAGGGTGAGCGTATGGCGCTCGATTATATCGAAAAGCAGTTCAAGGCGTTGAAACTTCAGCCGAAAGGCGAATCAGGTTCCTTTGAACAAAAATTTCCTTTCAAGAGCGGTGTTCATGGCACCGGCACGGAAGGTACCGCCCATAATGCAGTGGCCTACCTTGACAATAAAGCAGATAAAACAATTATTATCGGAGCGCATTTTGATCATTTAGGCTTAGGTGAAAATGGCAGTTCACTTGACGCAAATCCAAAGGGCAAAATCCACAATGGTGCCGATGATAATGCATCGGGTGTAGCTGGAGTTCTGGAACTCGCACGATATTTCTCAAAAAACAAAATCAGTGAAAAAAGTAATTTTTTATTCATCTGCTTCAGTGGCGAAGAACTTGGATTATACGGCTCAAAATATTTTACCGACCATCCTTCCATCGATCTGACTAAAGTTAATTACATGATCAACATGGATATGATCGGGCGATTAAATCCAACCACCAAAAGCATTTCAGTAAGCGGATCTGGTACCAGCCCGGTGTGGGAGACCTTGTTAAAAAATATGAGTGGTACGCAACTTAATATCAAGACAGATTCTGCTGGCGTTGGCCCTTCCGATCATACTTCATTTTACCTGAAAAATATTCCCGTGTTGCATTTCTTTACCGGCTCACATAGTGATTATCACAAGCCATCGGATGATTGGGATAAAATAAATTATGAAGGCGAAAAAGAAGTGCTTGATCTGATCATCGCAGTGATTGAAAAACTCGACACCGAACCACAGCTTGCCTTCTTACCTACCAAGAATAAGTCCATGAGCTCTTCAAGATCCTTCAAAGTAACGATGGGGGTTATGCCCAGTTATACTTCTGACGTTGCCGGCTTGCTGGTTGACGGAGCTACCGATGGAAAGCCAGCACAAAAAGCCGGAATCCAAACAGGAGATATTATTACCAAGATCGGGGATTTTGAAATTAAAGACATTCAAACCTACATGGATGCACTCGGAAAATTTGAAAAGGGCCAAACGGTGCCTGTGAAAATAAAACGGAAGAGCGAAGAACTTACGCTAAACGTAACGTTTTAATCTACATCTCTACTGAACGCTTAATCGGTGGTTGTGTCTTCACAGACCACTTTATTTGTTAACCGAGTTCCGGTCTGTGAAGACACAGACCGGGGGATAAGAGCAAAGAATTTATAATAGACGTAACGTTTTAATCCTGCTTCTTCTCCACCGCATGCCCACCAAATTCATTGCGCAGGGCCGCGACAATTTTTCCTGAGAAAGTATCTTCCTGTTGTGAACGATAGCGCATCAGTAAAGACATCGTGATTACGGGTGTGGGCACTCCCATCTCAAGAGCCGTCTCCACTGTCCACTTACCTTCACCTGATGAGTGCATTACTCCCTTAATAGATTCAAGGTTATTATCCTTCTCGAGCGCTCGTTGAGTGAGTTCCATCAGCCAGCTACGTACTACTGAACCATGGTTCCAAACATTGGCCACTGCAGCAAGATCTGCTTCCGGTGAATGCTTGTGAAGTACTTCCATGCCCTCAGCGATGGCCTGCATCATTCCATATTCAATCCCATTGTGAACCATTTTGGTAAAATGACCACAACCTGTTTTACCAACATATAAATAGCCGTTGGGAACTGAGATCGATTTAAAAAGTGGCTCACAATAGTCGAATACTTCTTTCTTCCCTCCTATCATTGTGCATACTCCCTGCAAAGCACCGGTTACTCCACCACTGGTCCCGCAATCCAGATAATGGATTCCTAATTTTTCGAGATCGCGTGCACGCGTGATGGTATCTTTAAAATGAGAATTACCACCATCAATCACGATATCATCCGGTGTCAGGTGATATTTCAGATTGCTGAGAACAACATCTACAACATTACCGGCTGGCACCATGATCCAAATGACCCGTCTACCCGGCATGGCAAGTGCCAAATCGCCAATGGCGGGGGCTGTTGTAATTCCTTCGTTGGCTATTTTCTCCATAGCGGCCTTGTTCACATCAAAGGCTACAACTGTGTGTCC
>DAOOCD010000029.1:0-24163 GCA_035408225.1 Cyclobacteriaceae bacterium
GTTCATCTACCTTTTTCTGCATATCTTCTATTTCCTTTTGCCAGGCCGATGAGAGCTGATCTATTTCTCCCTGGGCCTTGCTGTATTCAGGCATTTTACTCAGCACGAATTCCGAGTCAAAGTATCCGAACTTCTGAGCTGAGACAAAATTCAGGCCGAAAAACAGGAAGCATGCAATAAGCAAGAAAAACCGCATTTTTTATCTGAGTTGTTGGCCAATAGTAAAGTGAAATTGGGAGCCGCTTATATTTGAAGCCCCCGGCAATTGGTCGAAACCATAGGCCCAGTTAAGTCCAATTAATCCAAAAGCTGGCATGAATATTCTTGCTCCTACACCCGCAGCTTTATACAGATTAAACGGACTAAAATCCTGGTAATTGTTCCAGTTGTTTCCTGCCTCCGTAAATACGAACCCATAAATTGTTGCTGCTTGGCCTGTAACTACCGGGTAACGCAATTCAAGGCCAAACTTATTATACACAATGCCCCCCTCAATACCTTTTAATGGTTGACCCTGACGCGCATAATTTGGAGGCGTTACTAATTTGTTTCCATAGCCACGCAACCCAATAATATCCTGTCCTAAAACGAAGGAATTAAATCCTCCTGCCAATCCATCGCCTCCAACTACAAAGCGCTGGAATGGGCCAACTCCAAGTTCAGTATCATATGCACCGATATATCCAAAGTGTGCCTTAGTTTCCAATACCAGGCTGCGGCCATCAGGTTTTGAACTGCCAATTAATTTTATGTAAAACTTGGCATCCAGCATCCACTTATAAGGTTCTGTCCAGGCATATTGCTTATCCGGATCCTCATAATAGGATGGATCCCTCCAGGCCGAATACGGGGGTGTTAAGCTAAGGGCCAGGGATATTGTAGATCCGGATGTTGGATACATTGGGTTGTCAATGCTATTACGCGACAATGTGGTGGTAAGCATAATCTCATTCGTTTCACCAATTGCAGGTAAGGTTGTTGAATTAAAGTAGTTCTGGTACTTATATTTCAGGAAAGACATTGACTGCGTGAGAGAAAAATAATTATCAGGCCACTCTAATCTTCGGCCAAATCCAATCGTAATACCACTTTGTCTAAGGGATCGGTTGTTCGTAAATTCTCCTTGAGAATCCGGATATCTCGAAACAGAATTATTTAAACTTACAGAAAGCGAATTAGGCTTTCGTCCACCCAACCAAGGCTCTGTAAAAGATAAGCTGTAACTCTGAAAAGACCGGCCATTTGCCTGAACCCGTAAAGACAATCGCTGACCATCTCCTGTAGGCAGAGGTTTCCACTTATCAAAGTGTGGAACATTGCGAACGGAAAAGTTATTAAACGTTAATCCTACCGTACCTACGAAACCATAATAACCACCCCACCCGCCAGACAATTCAATTTGGTCACTGGATTGCTCCTCTACTTTCCATTCAATATCTACTGTGCCATCGGCCATGTTAGGACGTATGTCTTGATCAATTTTTTGAGGATTGAAATACCCCATTTGTGATAGTTGTTGCTGCGTGCGGATAAGATCTGATCGTCTGAATTTTTGTCCGGGTATTGTACTCAATTCTCTTCGGATAACATGGTCGTTTGTGCGCTCGTTACCACTAATGATTACTTCATCAATGGTTGCCTGTGCGCCTTCAAAAATTCTCATTTCAACATCAATCGAATCTCCGACAACAGCAACCTCCACCGGAGTTACGCGGAAAAACAAATACCCATCATCCATATAAAGACCACTGATATCTGCGCCTTTCGGATTGAAGGTTGTTTTCTTATCAATCATCTCCTGGTTATAGACATCGCCTTTGTTGATATCCAGGATTTTATTTAGAATGTTCGCTGAGTGGATGTAATTACCTGTCCAGGTAATGTTGCGAAAATAATATTTTCTGCCTTCGTACAATCTGATTGTTACATCGACATTGGACTTATCATAAGCCACAACGGTATCCGAAAGAATTTCAGCATCGCGATAGCCCAAAGAATTATAATACTCGATTAGCTTTACTTTATCCTCTTCAAACTCAGAACGTATAAACTTTGATCCGGCAAAGATGTTTAGTTTTATATTTCTGTTGATAAATTCCTTGAAGTCGAGTTTTGTTACATGGCGACTAGAATCCAACGCTGGTTTGATTTTGCTAAACTTAAAACTTAACAATTCACCCAGAAGAACCCGATGAAGAGCAAAGCGTGGGTGTTCATGAGTTTTCTTCAACTTCCCTTTCAGCTTACTATCTTCAACTGCATCATTGCCAACAATCTTTACAGCATTAATCTTTACTTTAGTCTTAAGGTCTACATCTATTTTTAACCGCACACCGCCTCGGTTAAGTGTGTCTGCCTCGGGTGTAACTTTAACTACTGTGTTCAGAAATCCTTTCTTTACGAAATGCTTTTTTACTGATAGTTCTGCATTTCGGATGGTGGCATCATTCACAATCTTACCTTTAATTAATTTCAAATCTTCCTTTAAGGATGATTGGCTTGATTTATTGATACCGACAAAGTAAAAATCATTAAGGCGAGGGCGCTCTGTTAAAATAATCGCGAGATAAACATTCGATCCTTCTATTTTCTGAACAGAGATCGTTACATCACCTACCAGGCCATGCTTCCATAGTTTCCGGATCGCCCCTGAAATGCCATCTCCGGGTATTTTAATTTTATCTCCTATCCTAAGACCCGTCAAAGAAACCATTGCATTTTTATCCAGCACATTCAACCCGGTCACTTCAATCCCTGCAATGGTATATTCCTGGGGAGAAGCGTAGTTAAGTGCTGGCTCATTAGTGGTCTGAGTTTGCGCACGATTATTTCTAAACTGAGCGAATGTTTTATGATTACCCAAAAAAATCAGGAATACCGAAAAAAGTAAAATTCTCTTCATCAAAATTTAAGCGGTTGGGTTCAGAACTTTTCCAAATCTTCGTTCTCGCTTTTGATACGCACAGATAGCCTCATACAAATGTTCCTTGCGGAAATCTGGCCAAAGTGTAGGGGTTATAAATATTTCTGTATAGGCAATTTGCCAGAGCAGGAAATTACTAACTCTCAATTCGCCACTCGTCCGGATTAATAGTTCCGGATCGGGTATCCCAGCCGTTTTCAAATGCTCTGAAAAATAATGTTCATCAATTTCTTCTGGTTGTATCAATCCTTTTTTTGCTTCCTCTGCCAATTTTTTGGCAGCTTCTACTATTTCCCAGCGACCACTGTAATTCAAGGCCAATTGCATGATAAGACCGCTGTTATTCTTTGTGGCTTCAATTGCTTGTGCCAAATTATTTTGGCAATCCTTCGGCAAATGTGTTACATCTCCAATGGTTCGAAGCTTAACCTGATTCTCGTGCAGGGTGCTTATTTCTTTCTGAAGAGTATTTACCAATAGCTCCATAAGTGCATCTACTTCCTCTTTAGGCCTTCCCCAGTTTTCAGTGCTAAACGCATAAAGTGTTAAATATTTTATGCCCAATTCACCACACCCCTCAGTAACATCCTTAACCGCCTGTATGGCATTGCGATGACCGAAAATCCGTGCTGCCCCCTTATTCTTTGCCCATCGGCCATTACCGTCCATGATAACGGCTATATGCCGAGGCAAATTATTGAAGTCTATATTTTCCTTAAATGATGCCACAAGGGGGCAAAAATAGCCTTTTTTTCAAACTTCCTTAACTATCTATGCGCATAAGGAGAAGTATATTAAAGACTTATACGATGTTTCCGGTAGCAATAAAGTTGAGGTCAGGTCCTCAAAATCTCAGCGATAAGGGCTGCTGGGGCACGGGATGTCGTAAAATGTATAGGTTAGGGTGATTCCTGTAAAGAAATAATTATCGTAATCAAAGGCATTTCCGTATTGGTAATTCTTGTATGAAGGGTCGCCATCTGAGATATTATCAAGATAGTCGAAGAAGGTTTTCCGGATTCCTATTTCAAAAGCAATGTAGTACTTGGGATTAAGAACGTATTTCATACCTCCGCCAAAGGGAATAGAAACCTGAACATTACTGTAGGCAGCATTTTTCTGTTGTACTCCTGAAATGCCGAACAGACCCGCACCGGCAAATAAATATGGCGTAAAGCGAAGTTTTCGCTTGTTGTCTCTCCAATCTAAAAAATGGTATTCAAAACTGATACTCGTTTCCAGTAAGAATAAATTGAAGGAAGCGGCTCTATTGGTAGCGAACGCATCAATGGGTTTTCGTAAATCCGAAGCAGCAATCTTGCCGGCTGTGATGGCGGTACGCAAGCTCACTACTTTGCTTATGTTTGATCTATAAAAAACAGTTGCAGCCGGTTTTGAGAAAGCAAGATTATACGTTCTTACAAGGTCTCCGGTGTAGTTAAATACTCCCACACCTAAACCAACCTCTGAATGTTGGCCAATCATTTGTTGCGCACGGGCGGATCCGAAAAACACCAGCATAAAAGCTGTTAATTCAAAAAATCGAATCGTGCGTTTACGCATCAGCTATTATCTGAATTTTGCTTTGTGAAATGTAGCCCCAAGAATATAAGTAAGGCGAATGGTGGTAACCATGTAGATATCACGATCATTTTTAGATCCTCTTAGATTATCCGGAAACTCACTTCCGTAACCATTAATGGTGGAATACGTCTGGCCGTTTCTTGCTGTATAACTCGTTAGTGGAGGAAGTTCATTAGCAGGCAATTCATTGCTTCTATAAGACATGGCCCGTGCAAGATTATTGGTTCCAAAAACACCGAGGTCAACATAGTTTTCACTTACATCGTCCAGGTAATCGGTAAATCTATACCGAAAGCCAATGTCAGCCCAAAGATCCATCACCTCATTTAACCTGAATCTTGCCCCCAATCCAAAAGGAATTGCAACCTGCAACTTACTATACGGCTTAATTCCGTAGTTAACATCTGTGGGATCCAATGTTGAATACTGACCCTCTGTTCCTAATGGACGAAGATCAATCCACTCACCTGATGAAACTCCCAGTGCTTCACCATTCAGGCCTGAAGCGGGGGCCTGAGCCTGTGGATTATTAGTAAATCCCGCTACGCCTACATACGCGTAAGGAGTCCATTTCACCCGGCTGATGTATGTGGCATCGTTCTCAAATAAATCAAAATAAGCAACCACTGAGAGTTCTTTTATTCTATTTCGGAATGACAAATTTCGTTGATAACGAAACTTACCATTCTCTTGGTCTGCAAAGTCAGCAGATTCTGTATCTGCGCCTTTTAAAGTACCATACATAAACTGGCCCTGAAGCGTGTACCTTGGCCCAAAGCGATGTGCTAACGAGAGACCGAAAGCGGGACGTGTAAAAGAAATATCGGAACTAAACGTTGAGGGCTTAGGGGCAATATCTCCATAGTAGTTTAGGGCACTGACAGAAAACCCGAGCGCATTATAGATTTTATTTTTACCGAATCCGGCCTTTCGACCCCTATAACTGGAGATCCTTTTATTGTTCTTTTTGATTGATTTCCGATTGAGCTGAGCATAGGTTTCTGCTGAAGAACCCAATAGTAGGCACAGACAAATGACACCAAAAAACAATTTTCTCATGAATGGAGATTTTCGCCAACCACAAACTTATGAAATTACCCGGGAAAATGAGAATTCTAGTTACGAATGTCAAGCCCCCAATTGAGCTTTTGCCGGAGAGTATTGAAGTAATGATGACCAGGCAATTGTACCAGTTTTACCAAAAATCGCTCCTTTTTAATTTTCAGTTTAACCGAGTCATCAATGGTTTCAAAGCGGGAATCAAGTGAAACCAGGTACTTTTTACTTCTACCCTCAATTTCAAAAGTAATTTCAGATTTATCTGAGATAACTATGGGTCGGGTGCCCAGATTATGTGGACTTACAGCGGTTATAATAAAGCTCTCAGACTTGGGGTATACCAAAGGACCACCACAACTGAGTGAATATCCTGTAGAGCCCGTTGGGGTTGATACAATAATTCCATCCGACCAATATGAGTTCAGAAGTTCGCCATCCACAAAAACATGCACCGTAATCATGGAAGAGGTGTCCTTTTTCATGATCGTAAAATCATTCAAAGCAAAGTTTAACGGTTCAAAAAGCTTTGGAGTAGAATTTAATTTGAGTAGCGTGCGGCTTTCTACTTTATAATTGCCCGTAAATACAGCTTCAAGTGCTTCGTCAATATCATCGCGACTAGTGATAGCCAGAAATCCCAGCCGGCCCGTATTGATACCTAGTATCGGCACTTCCGCTTTGCCAATATAAGTCACCGACTCAAGCATTGTGCCGTCTCCTCCTAATGAAAAAAAGAAATCAAGGCTGCGAAGATTATCGCCCTGTTCAAAGGTTTTGTATTTAATATCCGCAAGAAGCGGAGTCTTAACTTGCTTGATAAATTTAGAGGACAACCAAATTTCTGTCTTTCGAGACTTTAGTTGTTCCAGAATTTTCTCAATAAAGCGAGTGGATTTTGCCTGAAAGTCTTTGCCATGTATACCGATACGCATGCGATTTTCGGTTAGATGTCAAGATAACGAAGCAACATATCAATTTTTTCTTTCTCTCCGGTGTCCTTCAGGGTTTCCTGGTACCGGCCTATTACCCGATAACCAAAACGCTCCAGCGTAGCAACAATTCTTGCCAATTCAACCTGGTTAATCTTTAATGTGAGCTTAATCTTCCCTTTGTCCATCGGGTCCTCAACCATCAAGCTACTGATTACTTTAGCATTGTTTTCTTCAACATACCGGCTTATTTCAGCAAGGGAATAATCAATTAAATCCATCGATAGTACCAGAATCCCACCGGGCATTTGCACGGATGCAGTTTGTGCAAAGGAGATCATAACATCCTGAACCGTGATTACCCCGACATATTTTTGCTCTTCATTAAGCACAGCAACAATCTGAAGTTTGTTATCGCCAGCCACTTTAAGAATATCATAAAAATGTGAGTCGAGCTGAACGGAGCACTGCTTCCCCACCAAATCAAAATCAGACAGTGTTCTGTCAATGTCGTTAGATTCCAAAATGATTTCTTCTGAGATAAACCCCAGCATATTTCCATCTTCAACCACTGGTAAGTGAAGGCATCGAAACTCCTCCATCCAGACAATCGCTTTATGCGCATCATCCGTTACTTTGAGCGGTGGAATCATATGATTAATCAACTCTTCGGCTATCATTCGATGCAGATTAATTCCTTCTTATTAAAAAGTCCTCGACCAACTCATTAAATTTTTGTGGATGCTCCATCATCGGGGCATGGCAACATTTATCAATAAACTTCAATTCTGAATTCGGTATCAGTCTGTTAAAATCATGACCCACCATAGGCGGTGTTATGGTATCGTTTAACCCCCACACAAGTAAAGTGGGCACTTTGATGTTAGCCAACTCCAAAGCCAGATTATTTCGTTGTGCCGATTTTGCAATTGCTACAATCCGCATGCACTTTGGTATGCTTCGGGTTGTTTCAAACACCTCGTCTACTAACTCCTTAGAGGCTACCTTGGGATCATAGAAGGTATAAGCAACTCGTTCACGGATGTAATCGTAACTGCCTCTGCGCGGATACGAGCCCCCCATCGTATTTTCAAATAACCCGGAACTGCCAGTAAGAACAAGTTTTGAAACTTTATCAGGATTTGCCAGTGTATAAAGAATACCCACATGCCCACCCAGGGAGTTGCCCATGATCATCATCTTTTCCAACTTCTTCATAGCAACGAATTGTTCCACAAACTCTCTCAGCCCTTGCAGACCAGCCTCTTTAATCGGCATTTCATAGATTGGAAGCATCGGGATAATTACCCGGAAGTGACGTGAATAATGACTTACTACACCTTCCCAATTACTGAGGGCTCCGAAAAGACCATGCAACAGCATCAATACTGGTCCCTGGCCTTCATCTACATACTTAAAATCACCTTCTTCTTTTACCAGCAGGGACATAGTGTTCCTATTTTGTGATAAGTAACTAAAAAAAACCGAACCTTAGAACTGCTTGAATGTTTCTTTAAAGAAAGGTAAGAAATCCCCAAAAAAAGATGAAAGAGTTGGAGCAACCTGGGCAACAAGGGGATAGAGTTTAGAGTCATTTACCCAATCCGATGGGAGGCTGATCTTAAACGAATCTACGAGCCACAGAATTATGCTAATGGAAAATGCATATTTCACTAACCCAAGTAAGGCCCCGGCTATGGCATCCATTTTTCCAAGAAATGTTTTATCCATAGAGTTCTTAATTCTTCTTCCAACGAAAATCACAACTATCACAACGAGTATGAAAATCAGCAAGAAAGAAATGTATGGAAGAACCTCCTGGTCAGCATTAAACTTGTGAGTGAGATACTCGACCCCCATACCCATAAGTTTAAAGCCTGCAAACACACCCAGTACGATGGCTAACAGAAAAAACAATTCCATTAAAAACCCGCGCTTATACCCAAGAAAAGCGCCAACTGCCAGAATGATGGCAATTAAAATATCTGCTTTACTCAAGAGGCGAGAAGTTTCTTAACGATTTCTGAAATTAGTTTTCCATCGGCTTTACCAGCCAGTTGTTTGGTAGCAGCCCCCATTACTTTGCCCATGTCTTGCGGGCCTTTCGCACCAACTTGTTCAATTACTTTTTTGAGCTCGGTACTTACTTCTTCCTCTGATAATTGCTTAGGCAAATAGCGACTGATAACTTCCAGTTCAAACAATTCCTTTTTTGCCAGATCTTCTCTTCCTTCCTTCTGAAAAATCTCAGCAGATTCCTTGCGTTGTTTTGCAGCTTTCATCAGCAACTTATTTTCCACATCCAAGCTGATTTCACCTGATGATCCTTTCTCTGTCTCGGCCAGCAGGATTAATGACTTAACTGAACGTAGCGCTGTAAGCTCTTCTTTGTTTTTCGCCAGCATGGCGGTCTTAATATCATTATCAATTTGTTGTCGCAGACTCATGTTAAGATTCGTTTAAATAACTTTGGAGCAAAATTAGCTCTACTTTTATAGAATAAAAATTTTGATCGGACGTCCGGCTTTAAAATAAAAGTTATGACTCGACTTTCCGTAAACATTAATAAAATAGCTACCCTGCGCAATGCCCGTGGTGGCAACAACCCGGATGTTATTAAAACTGCACTTGATTGTGAGCGTTTTGGCGCTGAGGGTATTACCGTGCATCCACGACCTGATGAACGCCACATACGCTACAAGGATGTGATTGAATTAAAGAAGGTCGTTTCCACTGAATTTAACATCGAAGGGTATCCGGACGAACGTTATCTTAAACTCATTCGCGAAACAAAACCCGCACAGGCCACGCTGGTGCCAGATGGACCAGATGCTATTACATCTAATGCTGGCTGGGATACTATAAAGCATAAAGGACTCCTAAAAGAAATTATCGCAGAAATAAAATCACAAGGCGTGCGCGTGTCTGTATTTGTTGATCCCGCTGTGAATATGGTGGAAGGCGCAAAGAATGCCGGAGCGGACAGGATTGAATTATACACCGAACCTTATGCTGCTCAGTATCCTATAAACCGGGAATCGGCCGTTAAGCCATACATAGAAGCCGCTAACACTGCTCACTCAGTTGGCCTTGGTATTAATGCCGGTCATGATCTGGATTTGCACAATCTCGCGTTTTTAAAATCATCTCTTCCGCATCTTGATGAAGTTTCGATTGGTCACGCATTGATTTGTGATGCACTTTACCTGGGCCTGGAAAACACCATTCAGCTATATTTACGGCAGTTGAAGTAAGTCCGCCTTTCACTTCAGTTCTGTTTCCTGACATTTCAGTACGCCCATTTGGCGGTACAGATTGTTTTAATTTTTACTCTTTGAGGCCTGCTATACTTTTGGCTCAGTTATCGTCAACGTATGCCTACCCGCAAAAAAATTATTATCATGCTCGGCATTCTGGTTGCCCTTCTGGTGGGCTATTATTCGCTTAACGCGACCCCGGTTATATAAACGAATCGTTGTCGGCCAGGCGACCAGATACAGATCGATTTTGCTTTACCTTTATCATCATTAAATATCTACTATGATACGGTTTCAATTTACCCTTGTTGGATTTTTGTTTTTCTCCCTGATTGTTCAGGCTCAAACTTCGGAGGTCTTTACAACTGATGAAGGCGCAATACAAGGCTATGATGCAGTTGCCTATTTTACTGCACGCAAGGCCGTAAAGGGATCTCAAGAATTTACTTTTACCTATGGCGGAGAATCCTGGTATTTCGCTTCCGCAGAAAATCTGAAAACATTCAAAGCCGCCCCAGAAAAATATGCACCTCAGTTTGGTGGATACTGTGCCTATGGCATGAGCCGCGGCTACAAAGCTAAGACCGACCCTGAAGCCTGGACAATTGTAAATGAAAAGCTATACCTGAATTATAATCTGGATGTTCGCAAAATCTGGAATGAAAAACAGGCTGAACTTATTGACAAAGCAAATCAGAACTGGCCTACTGTTAAATTAACCAAACCTAAATAGTTTATTATTTTGGTCTCTTTGTAAGGTTAATACCTCCAGCTCTTTGTATCAGCGCCTTTTGGTGCACTTTCCTGAATGCGCTTCAAAATCCTGGGAAGATACATCGTATTGTATCGCAACCTGGAAACATAGTTTGGATTTTCTTGATCTCCATTCCAGCAATGTTCCGCACGGTCGCCATAGTCTACTTCGCCTTTGTAAAATGGATTTTGCGTTTTCTTTAAAAAATCTTCCATCAGGTAGACTGCATTGTTGAGGTAGTAATTATCCATGTCGCCACAATAAATATGGATCTTGCCTTCAAGTTTTGGTCCGAGTGTTTTCCAGTCGCGCTCCAAAATATAGCGCAGGTCATAATTCTCCTTCCAATATTCTGCCACACTTTTATCAATTTCACCGGTCTCCTTGTTGAAAATTCTTTTCGGATACCCATCATCACCTTGTGGCGAATAAACTGCTTCCCAGATATCCCACTGTTGGCCACTGCGTGATTTTGTTCCTAGTGCTAATTCATAATGATTTGATTCCTCCATCGTATTTTGAATCTGCCCTAAATAATTACGATGGGCCGGGCGTGGTAGTTTTTTAAAATCACTATCATACCAATAGGCATTTTTGTCCTTGTAGATATCTACCAAGCAATAGGCGCGGAAATCGATAGGATCGGGGCAGGCAGCAAAACAACCATTAAAGTCATCTGGATAAAACATCTGCACAGCCAATGCTTCCCACCCACCGGTAGAGCCGCCATATGTGAATCGCGCCCAGCCTTCACCAATACCCCGAAACTGTTTTTCAATTTCAGGCACCAGTTCTTTCATGATCGCATCCCCATAAGGGCCCAGATTGGCGGAGTTCACTGCATACGAATCATCATAATATGGATTTGCATGTTGTATTTCAATTACCAGAAAGCGAGGAAAGTTTTTGCTTGTCCACTGCTTATAAAAGTTATAGGCCTCCTGCTTTTGAAACTTATTGTATCCATAAATGCCAAATCGATCTATGTAATCTGTAGTGTCCATATCAGCAGGCGGTGGTTCTGTACTGAAACCTCCAAAGTCGCTGGGAAAATGGCCATGATAAATCATTAATGGGTAATGGGCTTCAGGATGTTCATCAAATCCTTCAGGCAAAAGTACATGGGCCCCAATAAACATAGGGCGACCCCAGAATTCGCTGAGAAGTTTGCTCTGAATCTTGATATGCTTTACATACTTGGTGTCTTTTGGCTCCTCGACAGAGGGCACTTTTTGATCCATGGTGATTTTTACTGCTTGATCTTTCGTTGGATCAATGGAAACCTTCACGGGTTTGCTAAAAAAATTTCCGGGCTTGGTATTCCAATGCTGGCCTTCTCCCTGATCGGGCGGAAGCTTCACGGTATGGCCAGTTTTCAGATTAAAGATTTCATACCGATTGATAAGCGCCTGAACAAAATAATCACCCGCTGGAATATTACTTAATGACTGGATAGGAAATCCAAATGAATTCTCGCTATCAACAATAATCTCTTGTCCTGGCTTCATTCCGTCAACATCAATACCAAAAACCAATTGTGCGTTGAGGCCATCACTGATTTGAAATCGGGGTTCAGACTTGTCGTTGTTAGCAAGCATGAGTAAAAGGCGTCCATCCTGAGCCTGATCACTCAATTCCTGAGTAAATGCTATTGTAAAGGTTAAGGGGCTTTTTTTGTTTGTATCCGTGCAACTGATTCCGAATAGAAGTAACAAAGCAAAAACAGGCGCAAGGTGTTTCATGGAAGTAGGTTTAATGCAAGGAAGATAGGACGATTTCAAATTCCACCAAAGAACATTCAGTATAAGCGGCAAAATGAGTGGAAATTCTGTAGATGGAAAGCAATTTCATGTATCGGAAAATAAAGAAGGTTACTATATTGCACCCACTTACGTGAACTATGAAGATATACCTGGTTGAGGACGATACTATCTACGCGGAATTCATACAGAAGTCGCTTAGTGGTAACCCCGTCTATACAATCAAAATATTCCACACTGCCGAAGATTGCTTAAAGGATATTTCAGGTTCGCTACCAGATGTTATGATTATTGATTACAAACTCCCCGGCATGAGCGGGATTGACCTATACGAAAAAATCAAGCCAAGGCTTGCGGATAGTAATAAAGTCATAATGATGAGTTCACTCGATGATGGCAACATGGTTCTTAATTTCATACAACGGGGCGTGCGCGACTATGTAATTAAAGATGAAAATGTAATAGAGTCGTTAGAGGCTGTCCTTAATGGAAGCGAAGACGACTACTATTTATTTAATTAATTAATACTTTCTGCCTCGATTGGTTTCTTTCTGCCGACCGGCTCGTTACTCTTATCCATTTTTACAATAAAAGTCGTCCCGAATCCTTCTTTGCTTTCGCAGATAAGTTCACTTCCCATTTTTTCTACCAGTGCTTTGACAATCGCTAACCCCAAACCTGTAGAACTTTCGCCTCCGGTTGGCCGGGCCGAAAGGCGTTGAAATTTTTGATACAACTTCTTCTGGTCTTCCCTGCTTATTCCCGGCCCTTCGTCTTTTACTTTTACAACAATTTTTTCACTCACTTCCTCTATAGTAACAAAGATGTTGCGTTCTTCCGGAGAAAACTTTAGCGCATTTGAGATCAGGTTTTCAAAGATTCGATAGATATATAGCTTGTCTGCCAGTACAATAGCCTGTTGAGGCGCCTGAAATTGGATTTGAATTTTCTTCTTTGCTGAGAGAGTTCGGTAATTCTTAATCAATGACCCCAACACAGTAACAAGATTTAACGACTCTGGTGTAAGGTCGATGCCTTGATCTTCCAGTCGTCTGTTGTCAAGCAGGTTGCGGATCATTCCTAATCCGTCAGCAACAATCTGATGAATTTTCCCTAAATACTGGTGCTGCTCACTTGTTAGATTTTCAGATGTGATCTCCATTAATTGAATGAGGGCAAAAATCCTATTAAAAGGGCCCTTCAGGTCGTGCGATACCAAACCAATTAATTGCTGCTTTTCATGGACAAGTTCCCCTACCTGTTTATTCCGTTTCTCCTGCTCCAGAATTTGTCTCTTTATTTCACGACTTTGAACCAATATTAACTTGTTCTTCTGTTTTAATTTCAAATAGGCCCGAACCTGAAGAAATATTACCACCAACAGCAGGATGATAAGAATTATGTTCAGGGTGTTTTCCATTCAACAAATGAAATTACTATTCTGGTTAAGTCCTTAATCAGGTAAAAATACGGTTTCTCTCCTTCTTAGAAAATCATGAATGATTAGTCAAAGCCTGATCCTTAATTCCTCTTTATAATTTACAGGCACTTTGATGGTAATGCCATGTACTGCCACGCGAATAAATCCAAGGTATTGTATTTCATACTTTTTGCCGCCAATCAGGTTAATGATTGTATCCAGTAGTCCTAATTCCTTCAACGATAGTCTTGCGTTTATCGGAGCTGAAAAGTCGGCTTGCGCTGGTATTATTAGTTTTAAGTTCTGTCGCACCTTGGCCGATAATTTTCCATTCACCATCACATCCACACTAACTTCTTTTAGCTTCATCTTTATTTTATTCGGATTATAAAAGAAAGCTTCTGCTGTCAAAAGTGGTTCCTGGTTATCATCCATCTGCACTTCAATGTTTTTAACTCCTTTAAAGACAATTTTCTCTTTAGGTGTACAAGAACCCATTCCCATACACAGTAAACCAGCAATGAAAAATGAAATTGTTCTGTTAAAAGATAGCATCATAACTCTCAAAGTTACTTCCTCCTTTTAAATTTGCATCATGGATGTCACTTTCTCCGATAAACTCAGTCAGGTTGCCGATGGAATAGCCGAAACCGGTTATGCGGTTATTGATGATTTTCTGTCTCCGGAAGAAGTAAACTCCATTCTGCAACTTGACGAATTCAAAACCGGTTTGTTACAATTCAAAAAAGCCGGTATCGGTCAGAAACAAGAAAAGCAAATAAACGAGGCGATCCGGGGAGACTATATAGAATGGATTGACCGAACCGCTGCTCCTCAGCCACTTCAAGCATACCTGACTAAGTTGAACGAGTTGATTTCGTTTGTAAATCAAACTTTGTTTTTAAGTCTGAAGGATTACGAGGTACACATGACTATTTACCCGGCCGGAGCATACTATAAAAAACACCTCGATCAGTTTAAGAAAGATGATCACAGAAAACTATCGGTAATTTGTTATTTAAACAAGAACTGGAAAGTTGAAGAAGGTGGTCAACTCAGGATTTACCGACAAGAAGAATCGATTGACGTGCTTCCTGTAGCCGGACGACTGGTTTGCTTTCGCAGCGATCTGCTGGAACATGAGGTTCTTCCGTCAACACGCAACCGGCTCAGCCTTACCGGTTGGATGTTAGATCAGTATTCGGATTTAAGACACCTTTGAATGTGCTTAACTTTTGTGCTAATTCCTTTTTATTGGGTATCTGAGAATTAAATTTGTCCATCGAAAAATTACAACTATGAACTTCCGCATTGAAAAAGACACCATGGGCGAGGTGCAAGTGCCTGCTGATAAATATTGGGGTGCACAAACTGAACGCTCGCGCAATAATTTTAAAATCGGACCTGAGGCGAGTATGCCGAAAGAAATCATTTATGCTTTTGGCTATCTGAAAAAAGCAGCAGCAATGGCTAATCACGAATTAGGTGTACTTGCAGCGGACAAAAAGGATCTCATCGGTAAAGTATGCGATGAGATTGTTGCTGGAAAATTAGACGATCAATTCCCTTTGGTTATCTGGCAGACCGGATCAGGCACACAAAGCAACATGAATGCGAATGAAGTAATTGCTTACCGCGCTCATGTGCTAAGTGGTGGGAAACTTACTGATGAAAAGAAAGTGCTACATCCTAATGACGATGTAAATAAATCGCAATCTTCTAACGATACATTCCCAACGGCCATGCACATTGCTTCTTATAAGCAGGTAATGGAAATCACCCTACCAGGAATGAAAAAGCTTAGAGACACCCTTGCTAAAAAATCGACTGAGTTTAAAAACATAGTAAAAACAGGGCGCACCCATTTTATGGATGCAACACCGCTAACATTAGGTCAGGAGTTTAGTGGCTATGTACAGCAAATTGATAATAGCATCCGCGCTATTAATAATGCATTGGAAGCCGTACGAGAATTGGCGTTGGGCGGAACGGCAGTGGGCACAGGATTGAACACCCCCAAGGGATACGATGTTTTAGTTGCAAAAAAGATTGCGGACTTGACTGGTTTCCCTTTTATAACCGCTCCTAATAAATTTGAATCGCTTGCGGCTCATGACGCTATGGTTGAACTATCGGGAGCACTTAAACGTGCAGCTGTGTCGTTGATGAAAATTGGTAATGATATCCGCATGTTAAGCTCGGGGCCCCGTTCTGGAATAGGTGAAATCATTATTCCCGATAATGAACCTGGTTCATCCATTATGCCGGGTAAGGTAAATCCTACTCAGCCCGAAGCGCTCACTATGGTGTGTGCCCAGGTGATGGGCAATGATGTTGCTGTGTCCATTGGTGGATCTTCTGGTCATTTTGAATTAAATGTATTCAAGCCAGTTATTGCCTCAAACGTTTTACAGTCGGCCCGCTTGATTGGTGATGCCTGCGCTTCCTTTAATGATAAATGTGCCATTGGTATTGAGCCAAACTTGCCGATCATCAAGCAACACATGGAGAACTCATTGATGTTAGTTACCTCGCTAAATACCCATATTGGCTACGAAAACGCTGCTAAAATTGCCAAAAAAGCTCACAAGGAGAACAAGACTTTACGTGAAGCAGCCGTAGAACTTGGACTGGTAACCTCAGAACAATTTGATCAGTGGGTGAGACCCGAAAAAATGGTTGGAAGCTTAGACTAATAGAGTAAAAAATTGCAGTTTCTTCGGTAGTAAGTTGACCGTTCCTTTAAACCGAAGTGAGAGAAAACGCCCGAATGAAGCATTTTCAGAATATTTTCTTACTTTTAACTCAGAAATAAACCCAACATAAATGAAAACTAAAGTTGTAATCCTTTGCCTGGCGCTGATTTTTTCCGGCATGCAAGTTTTCGCCCAACTCTCCAAAGCGGAGAAAAAGGAATGGAAAAAGAAAGCCAAAGAATACGCCAAGAACCCCTCTGAGCTGAAGACCTTCACTGAGGCTAAGCAAGTTGCAGAAACAGATAACTCTGCGCTAAAATCTCAGGTGAGTACTCTTAACTCACAAATCAGTCAAAAAAATACCCGCATTGCAGAACTTGAGGATCAACTTTCCAGAATGCGCGGAGACCTTACCTCAGCCCGTGCAGAACTTGATCAATTGAAAGCCGCTCCTTCTGCAAATTCAATGGATTTCTCTAAGGGAGTTGTTTTTAAAGTTCAAATTGGGGCGTTCAAAAACAAAGACCTTTCCAAGTATTTTGATAACAATCCAAACTTTGGTGGTGAAGCCACTGATAAGGGAGAACAAAAATTTACCATTGGAATTTTCAGAGACTATTGGGAGGCTGATAAGTTTAAAAAATACATGCGCGAAATGGGCGTTAAGGATGCCTGGATCGTACCTTATAAAGATGGTCAGCGGGTCGAAATAAAAGACGTACTGGAAGGTGTTGTGGCTGAAAAAGAAAAGTCCGAGACTCCAAAATAAAATTACAAGAGTTCTTAAAAGGCAGCCCACACGCTGCCTTTTTTATTTTCCCTCATTTCTATTCGTATTTTTGAGCGATGATGCGAACTGTGAGTTGTCTATTTATAATGGGCTTGTGTTTATCGTCTCATGCGCAAATCCGATTAACAAAACTTTCGCTTAACAACGGTGAAAGGTACTTAATACAGGCTTCTGATATTTTAGTAGTGGATACGCTTGTCATGGCCGACTCTTCACAGATTATCTTAAATCACGATAAGAAAGATAATTTCATTCATGCAAAAATTGCAATCATTGGTGCAGGGTGTTCTATTATTGGATCTGGTGCAAAGGGCGCTGATGGTATACATGGTGTAAATGGTCTGGAACAGGAAAGTCCTTGCCGGCAAGGCGGGATTGGTAAAGATGGAACTGTTGGTGCTAATGGTAGCCACGGGAACAACCTTTTCATTTATTCTGATGATATTCAGATCAGGGGCTCCCTTGCGCTTAATTTGAACGGAGGCGATGGAGGGGATGGCGGTGACGGTGGCCAGGGAGGCGGTGGTGGCCCAGGAACCCGCGTGTGCGCTGGTGGTGACGGTGGTCAAGGAGGAAGTGGTTCTCGTGGGGGAAATGGAGGGAATGGAGGGAATCTAACTATTAATTGTAAGCGCTGCCCTGACGTTCAGGTTTGGTTAGGAAACGAACTCCACATCAAAAACTATGGCGGCTTTGGGGGATTAGGAGGAGAAGCAGGACGTGGTGGTTTAGCTGGCTTAGGACCCGTTCGGGATGGAAAGAATGGCCAACGCGGCTATCATGGCGAAGAAGGCCAAGCCGGAAAAAATGGAGCAATTAATTTCGAGAAGAAATAGCATGCAAAAGCGATGGGTTTATAAGCCAATTCCTTCCAAACCTGAGGTGGAAGCGCTTAGTAATTCCATTAATGTAAATGGATACCTATCAACGGTGCTCTGGCAGCGCGGTATTCGCGACTATGATTCTGCAAAAAATTTCTTTCGGCCTACGCTTGATCAGTTGCACGATCCGTTTTTGCTCAAGGATATGGATCATGCAGTAAAGCGCCTTAAAGATGCGATTGACAGCAATGAAAAAATTCTGATCTATGGAGATTACGATGTCGATGGAACAACAGCCGTTTCCTTAGTCTATAGTTATCTCAAAAAGTTTTATCCGAATTGCAATTTTTATATCCCCGATCGATACTCGGAAGGATATGGTGTTTCCGAAGCTGGAATCATTTGGGCTGAAGAGAATAATTTCTCCCTGATCATAGCACTTGACTTAGGCATTAAAGCCGCAGACATGGTAACCCTGGCCCGTCATAAAGGAATTGACTTCATCATTTGCGACCATCACTTGCCGGGTGGCGAAATTCCTAATGCAGTGGCTGTGCTTGATCCAAAGCGCGATGATTGCGACTATCCTTTCAAAGAGCTAAGTGGTTGTGGTCTGGGATTCAAATTGATTCAAGCCTTTGCTCAAAAGTTTCGCTCACAAGAAGAAGTATATGAATACCTTGATCTTGTTGTTGTAAGCATTGCCTCAGACATTGTTCCCATTAGTGGTGAAAATCGGATCTTAGCTCACTTCGGTTTGCAAAAACTGAATCAAAATCCGCGACCCGGATTGAAAGCATTGAAAGAAATTGCCGCAATTAAAACTGATCTCGATATCTCGGGCATTGTTTTCACGCTGGGGCCACGTATCAATGCCGCGGGTCGGGTTGCTCATGCCCAGGGCGCTGTTGAACTTCTCATCGCCAGCACTGATGAAGAGGCGAATCAACTGGCAGAAAAAGTAAACATCAAAAATGATCTTCGCAGGGAATTTGACGTGAACATAACGGAGGAGGCCATTGCTATGATTGAGAGCAGTGAAACCCTTCGCGCAGCTAAATCAACAGTTCTTTTTAAAGAAACCTGGCATAAAGGAGTAATTGGCATAGTTGCTGCTCGGTGTGTAGAGAAATACTACCGCCCCACCGTGATACTAACCGAATCAAATAATAAAATAACAGGCTCCGCCCGCAGTGTAAAAGATTTTGATCTCTACAAGGCGATTGATGGCTGCAGTGATTTGCTCGAAAAATTTGGTGGCCACAAATACGCGGCTGGTCTCACCCTCGATCGTAGTAATCTGCTTGCTTTTCAGGAACGCTTCGAACAAATTGTATCAGCAACGCTTACTGAAGAAATGCGCACCCCGGTTATCGAAATTGATATCCCTATTCAGTTCGATGCAATGACTTCTAAGTTCAACAGCATATTAAAACAGATTGCTCCTTTTGGCCCCGACAATCACAAGCCGGTGTTTGAAGCGCGCAATGTTTTTGTCATGAATTCTCTTTCCTCGTTTAAAGACAAACACTTGCGTTTTCTGGTTGGTCAGGCTGGCAACGAAGCCGTGTTTAATGCAGTGGCTTTCGACCTCATGGAGCACTACGAGCGTATTGCTTCCGGAGAATATTTTCGGATTGCCTTTACGCTGGAAGAAAATACCTTCAATGGAATAACATCCCTTCAGTTGCGAATTAAAGACATCAAATTTGACTAACATGGTTCTGCGAGCTGAAAATCTGATTAAACGATATAAGAAACGGACGGTGGTTAACAACGTTTCGGTACGGGTTGAGCAAGGGGAGATCGTAGGATTGCTTGGACCAAATGGAGCCGGTAAAACGACAAGCTTTTATATGATTGTAGGATTGATAAAACCCAATGAGGGTACCATCTATCTCGATGATCAAAACATTACCGAACTGCCCATGTATCAGCGCGCGAAAATTGGAATTGGGTACCTGGCACAGGAAGCTTCAGTATTTAGAAAGCTTACCGTTGAAGAAAATATATTGGCCCCGCTTGAGATGCGTGATATCCCTAAAAAGGAAAGAAAAGAAAAAGTTGAGAAACTACTAGAGGAATTCAGTCTTACACATGTTCGCAAAAATCTGGGTATGGTACTATCTGGTGGCGAGCGTAGAAGAACAGAAATTGCCCGGGCGCTTGCGGTAGATCCTAAGTTTGTTTTACTGGACGAACCTTTTGCGGGTGTTGATCCGATTGCTGTGGAAGAAATTCAAGGAATTGTTGGACGATTGAAAAAGAGAAACATTGGGATCCTTATCACTGACCATAATGTAGATGAAACTCTTTCCATCACAGATCGCGCTTACCTGATGGTAGAAGGCAAGTTATTTAAAGCGGGCACTTCCGAAGAATTAGCCAATGACCCACTCGTTCGCAAGGTATATCTAGGCCAAAACTTTCAACTACGCAGAGGGCAAGTCACAAGCAGCAAGCCAGAATAAATGATTTTTGGTAATCGCGACCGCTACTCCTATTTTTAAGGCCGCAAACGATGCAACTACTTAATTCCATTCTTACCTGGGTCATGAGGAAGCGAATCCATCAGATTGAGCTTTTCATGAAATACCCTCATGATGTACAAGATGAGGTTCTAAGACGACTGTTGAATACAGCTCGCTACACAGAGTTTGGTCAAAAGTATGCATTTGACGACTTGATTAATTACGAGGATTACAAAAGAAGGGTTCCTGTTCATACCTATGAGCAATTGTTTCCCTATATCAATCGCCTGATGCATGGCGAACAAAATGTATTATGGCCTTCAGAGGTAAAGTGGTTTGCCAAATCCAGTGGAACCACCAATGCAAGGAGTAAATTTATTCCCGTCACAACTGAAGCACTCGAGGAATGTCATTTCAAAGGCGGGAAGGATCTGCTCTCTATCTACGTGAATAATTACCCTGATACAAAAGTGTTTTCAGGAAAAGGACTTGGTGTGGGTGGTAGTTCGCAGGTAAATGAATTTGATCCCACAGCTTCTTCCCATTATGGAGATGTATCGGCTGTGATCATTCAAAATCTTCCCCCGTGGGCTGAGTTCATTCGTACTCCTAGCCTGGAAGTGGCTCTCATGCAAAACTGGGAGGAGAAAATTGAACGACTCGCACGCGAGACTATTGGCGTTAACGTAACCCACATTGCCGGAGTTCCAACCTGGACGGTCTTGTTACTTCAGCATATCCTGACGATGGAAAAGAAAACTTCCGTATTAGAAGTTTGGCCAAACCTCGAAGTGTTTTTTCATGGGGCGGTTGCCTTTAAACCTTATAAAGGTCTTTTCAAATCTATTATTCCCGGTGATCAGATGAAATATTGGGAAACCTATAATGCGAGTGAAGGGTTTTTTGGAATTCAGGACAGACGCGATTCAGAAGATTTGTTGCTGATGCTGGACTATGGAGTATTCTATGAATTTATACCTGTGGATCAGTTAGACCGAGAATATCCTGATGCACTGCCGTTGGCCGAAGTAGAGGTAGGAAAGAATTATGCCATGGTGATTACAACCAACTCTGGTTTGTGGAGATATAATATTGGCGACACCGTAAAGTTTACCAGCATAGCTCCATATCGAATCCGGATTTCCGGGCGCACCAAACATTACATTAATGCCTTTGGGGAAGAAGTGATTATTGAAAATGCAGAGACCGCCATCACCCGTGCCTGTGAACAAACGGGAGCTGTAATTGATAATTTTACCGCAGCGCCTATATACCTGGAAAAATCAAAACGTGGTGGTCACGAATGGATTATCGAGTTCAAAACCATTCCGCGAGACATGAGTGAGTTTACTCACGTACTCGATGATACGCTGCGCAAAATAAATTCTGATTACGATGCAAAGCGGTCAATGGACCTTGCCCTTGTAGCACCGACTATCCACTCGGTGGCAGAAGGAACCTTTTATAATTGGATGAAAAAGCGTGGTAAACTTGGCGGCCAGAACAAAGTGCCCCGTTTAAGTAATTCCCGCGAGTTTGTCGATGACATCCTTGCGATGGTTGCCTCGGCTTAATAACTTTTCAGAGTTTTAAAATCAACTCATAAATTTTTTTCTTATGAATAGAAGAATACATGTTCTTTTCGTCCTGCTGTTTTTGAGTCTTTTTGCCTATAGTCAGAATAAAAAACCAATTGTGGCCTCTGACTTAATGAAGATTGCAACAGCCAATCAAATTCAAATCTCACCCGATGGATCGAAAGCCGTAATGGTGGTTACACGTAAGGCTGTAAAAAATGAAACAGATTACTACTATACCCGGCATTTGTACCTTCTGGATCTTAATGCCAAAAGTGAACCGGTTCAATTGACGTTCGGAGATAAAAATGATGGTCAGCCACAATGGTCGCCCGATGGAAAGCAAATTCTCTTTGTTCGAACCGATGGTGAGCGGTCACAACTCTGGCTTCTGCCTCTAAGTGGTGGTGAAGCACACGTAATTACAAAATCAGAATACGGGGCTGGCAATCCTCGTTGGTCCCCAGATGGAAAAAAGATTTTGTATTCTTCCAGTATTCCGTTTTCAAGTATAGAAGCGAAGACACCCTGGACCTATGAGCGGCCAGGACGCATACAGGGTGACGAACCTAACTTCAAAGCATTGAAAGCTGACGAACGAAAAAAAGTTGTCACTAGCCCCGATGGATCGCTTGAAGAAGTACGTGCCTGGTTGGCTAAAAATACATTTGATAACAATCCACGGGTTTTAGTCAGGCAGGATTTACAAGGCGAATTGAACCTGCAGCCTGAAGAAAATTTTACCCATCTTTTTCTCAAGACTCTTAATTCAGAAGACAAAGATGTACAACTAACCCAAGGCTTTCAGGATTTTCAATCAGCCGAATGGTCGCCCGATGGAAAGAGTATTATTTGTCATTCGAAGGTTTATAAAATTCATCCTGATCGTGAGCAAGACAGCGATCTTTGGAGGATTGATGTTGCTACTAAAACCGCCAAAGAATTTTTGATCTGGCCAGGGTACAGTGTCTCAAATCCATCTTACTCCCCCGATGGCACACAGATTTCATTCTATGCTACTTCTATTGAAAGTCGTCATGCCCCACAAAATCAGCTTGCAGTAATTTCTGCTTCTGGCGGCAAACCCACTATCCTTACGGCTTCTTTAGATCGGGATATTGGTGGTCTTGTTTGGTCAGCGGATAGCAAAGTGATTTATTTTACCTCACAAACGGAAGGAGATATTCCTTTGTTCAGTGTGCCTGCAAAAGGAGGCGCTGTCACAAAAATCTTTGGAAACGACAATGGTGTCAATGACTTCGATGTGCGTGGTGATAAAGTGGTGTATGCACTAACAGAAACAAAAAATCCGTGGGAAGTTTATCTCCTGAGTCTCAAGGACCTGCCTACCGGACAGGCAGGCAAATCATCGCGCCAATTAACCCAACTCAATGAAGGTTGGTTAAAAGACAGGGCAATAAGTTATCCTAAAGAATATTGGTTTACCCGGCCTGATGGAACAAAAGTTCAATATTGGGTGCAGGAACCTGTTGGGAAAAAAGACGGTGTAAAGTATCCAACCATTCTCAACATTCATGGGGGCCCATCTGCTATGTGGGGACCTGGCGTGTTTTCTATGTGGCACGAATATCAGCTTGAAAATAGTTGGGGCTATGGATTGGTGTATTGTAATCCGCGTGGCAGTGGTGGTTATGGCGATAAATTCAAAAAAGGAAATTTTAAAGATTGGGGAAATGGTCCTGCCAACGATATCCTTGCTTCGCTTGATGAAGCCATGAAACAACATGCCTGGATTGATAAAGACCAATTGTTTGTTGAAGGTGGAAGTTATGCTGGCTATATGGTTGCGTGGATTGTAGGTCACGACAATCGCTTTAAAGCAGCCAACGCCCAACGGGGCGTTTATGAATTAACAACTTTCATGGGCGAAGGCAATGCATGGCGATTAGTGCCTGATCATTTTGGAGGCTATCCGTGGCAGAAAGAAACCAAAGCATTATTAGATTCAGAATCTCCGCTTACTTACGTGGACAAAATCAACACCCCTCTTTTGATTATTCATGGCGATCAGGATTTACGCACCGGTGTGATTCAATCTGAAACACTATATAAGAGTTTAAAAATTTTGAACAAGCCGGTGGAATACATTCGGTATCCGAAA
>DAOOCD010000030.1:0-24016 GCA_035408225.1 Cyclobacteriaceae bacterium
TCTAGTACACCCATCACTTGCAAACCCTTAAGCGGTTCGCCACTAAAAGGGATCTTCTGCAGCCGTACAAGTTGCCTCAACAATCGCAAAAAGGATTTAAGAGATCTGCGGTACTCTTTATCATCAGCTTCGCGTACAAGTGGATTGGCCATTACCTCCTGTACCCGATTTATTAATTTGATAAATTGAAAAGCGTATTCTTTATCCAAATCCATTACGGACTCCAGGGATCCAATTTCTTTAATTACAGAGGTGAGGTAGATGAGCAAGCCTTGATCCAGGTCTGCGAAAACGAGTCGGTGTAAGGGTAGCGTTGTTGCAAGAAAACTCTGTGGCACATGAATCCAATTGTGCTTGAGAATTTCCTTTCGTTTTGCGTTAGCCGATACCGGGTCGGCAGCAATCAGATAAGGATGCGATAAAATAGCAAGCACCTGCCGGTGATGAAAATGATCTTTGCGTTTTCCAATCTGAAGCTCGACCAGCAATTCAAGCAAATTGAAAAAAGATGTATTGCTCAGGGAATAGCCCATCGTGACATTCAATTTATCAACCCTGGGTGGTATTCCATATAATACGGGCATCAGTAACTTCTCATCGGGTAGCACAATGAGCGTATCTTCCGGTATCATGCCTTTTTCCAACTCTTCATCAAGAACCTGCCCCATTAACTTTGCCTGTCCAACAGGCTGCGCAGCACCAAATACCCGAATGGATTTCTTCTGCCGGAAGTTAGAAGGAAAACTGGATGGAAATGTATTTTTCAGTACTCCATGCTTTTGATATTCTCTGAAAAAGTCACCCGCCTCCTGACGCTTATTGTTTACATAGTATTCATCCGCATCCCAAATCATCTCACTACCACGGTCCACAAAATAACTGAGGATGACTTCTTCCGCTTTGGTTAATGCATTAAACCCAACAAACTTTACTTGTGCAGGAACGAGTGAGGTTACCACCAAAGAAATGTTTTCTGCAACAACTCGATGAACCATTCCTTCATACGCAAGGCCTTGCGCTTCCAGCTGACTTTTGAAAGTTTGGTATAGGTTAAAAAGTCTGCCCCAGACATCCAGAAACTTTCGTTTATTATCGGTCAGGTTATCTTCAAAGCCTTCCCAGAACTCAAGTAGAAATTTTCGTTGCTGATCCATGAGGTAGTCAAATGTGGAATCAAGTTCCTTTTGGTTGCGCAGGTCTTTAAAAAGTTGCCCGGCATTGACCAGGTATTTATCCGATTCATCAAAATCGCGGAGCAACATATCGCCCCAGAAATAAAACTGATCAAAGGCCTCACTCTTTTCAGCGGACACGGCCATCACTTCATTATATGTTTTATGTAGCCGATGCACCAGTTCCAGTTTATCTGGAACCTTCAGGGTAGAGAATGAAGTTATGAAATCCTCAATGGTAACCAGGCTTGGGGCAAAGGCTGGTTTGGTAATAATGTCGCTGAGGTGCTTTCGAAAATATAAGGCAGCCCTGCGGTTGGGAAATACCAACGTAAGCATATCCAACTGCGGCTGGGCAGCGTAAATCTTTCGGGCAAGTTCTTTTAGAAATGGTTCCATAGTTAAAAGCCTAACCCCAGTTGTTTATCATCCTTCTTTACCGACTTCATAACTTTGTCCGGTGGAACTGAAACCACTTCTCCGGATTTTATATACAGCAGATAGCCCTGCACTCTCTCGAAATTCATCTTGCGAAGTGTTTCCAGGTAGTCAGTCACCTGATGGGTGTCTGCTTTAGTAGGATTACCGGTTTTAAAATCAACTACCAAAACATGTTTGTCTTTGATCATCATCCGGTCGATGCGACTTTCACCGCCTCCCGGCAGCAGAATGGGAACTTCCGTACGCACTTGCCAGTCGCGTGTAAACCAGGAAGCGATTACTTCGTTGGCAAACAGTTCATTCATCAATTCAGTAAGCACAGGCTCTTCCTGCGTTGTAATAATTCCTTCCTGTATCAGTTGATTCAGAATTATTGATAGTTCGTCCTGATACTGAATACGCGAAAAGATTGAATGAAGATGAATACCATATTTAATCCTGATTACCATTTCACTTTCCTGAGGCTCGAAATGCCCGGCTGCGGAGTGCCTGATCACAAGTTTATTTCGCCAGGAAGAAGATGCATAGGAGTTTAATTCCAACGCAGGGCTTGTCTCCTTTTTCTTTTCCTTAGCAAGCATCCACGTTCCGGAACTCCACACCTGTGCACCTTCATTCCAGCGTGATTGTAGCTGATCAACATTCATTCCATGATGAAGAAGGCTCGCTACTGTTTTCTTTTTGATTTTAGGATGCGGGGCTGTGATCACCATTCCATGCTCAGCACGAGTCAAGGCCACATAAAGTAAATTCAAATTATCAAGGTAACTCCGTGTCTTCTCCTCTTCATAGTATGATGAAAATAAAGTTTCCTTAAGTGTGGAGGAATACTTGACAGGTAAAAATCCCGTGTGATCAAAAGGCGGCTGTTCTGATTGCACCCATAAGTTTGGCATCATCGAACCCGAATGATCTAAATCCCACGAACAAAAGGGAATGATCACATACTTAAACTGAAGTCCTTTTGATTTATGAACTGTAATTATCTGTGCCGCATCCACCTCTCCGGAAACCTGAATTGATTTTTTGGATTTATTTTCTTCCCACCATTCCAAAAAAACCCCCAGATCGTTTCGCTCACGACTCGAAAAACTTAACACCTGATCCTGAAAGGTTTGCAAGTATTCCAACTCACCCGTCTGTTTTCCTAATCCAAAAATCTCGATCAGGGTTTCCGTTAGCTCAAAGAGCGGAAGTTTTTTAAGAAATAGCTTCTGCTTCGTAAAACTTGTTGGGAGATTATTTTCAAAAGTTGACTGATTGGTAACCTGAAAAACTTCCGCAAGATCCTTTCCTGATTCATTTAAACGTGCATATTCATACCCAAGCTGAGCCCGGGCAATATCATCTTCCGGATTCAATAAATATTTTAGTGCACTGGCTAACAGGTTCACACTATTAGCGCCATCCAATTGCAGCGATTCATTTGAAACAACATCATAGCGGCAATCCGCCTTTGCTTTATCTGAGTTTTTATATTCAAGCAGATGTGCAACAATCTGCTGCCCCTCATCATTTCTTCGCACCAGAATGGCAATGTCTTTTAAAGCAGCCCCTAGTTGCTGTAATTTTTCGAGGTGATGCGGCACCTGACTCAGGGCAACTTCATTCCACCTTTCTTCCTCGGTGTTGGAAATAAAAGATACCTGTACAAAGCCCTTTTCCTCTTTGACCAGGCCCTGGCTTACATCTCTATAGGCATCAATGGTTATCGATCCTCCGGTTTCAGCCTGCACCCACTCGGCAGCCGATTTGAAAATTGCATTATTAAATAAAACAATCTCACTGGCACTTCGATAGTTCTTGTCGAGTTCCTGCGTGTACGTACGGTGAGCTCCAATCTGATCGCGTACTTCTTGCTGCAATAATGTTAGATCACCTCCACGCCAGCGATAGACTGCCTGTTTTACATCGCCCACAATAATACTGGGATAGCCCTGATCCAGACTATTGATCAGCAGCGGCATAAAATTTTTCCATTGCAACCCGGAAGTGTCCTGAAACTCATCGATGAGAAAGTTTTTATAGAACGATCCTACTTTCTCATAAATAAAAGGCGTATCGCTATCACCAATCACCGTGTTTAAGAAGAAAGGTGCATCGGCCAGCAACATGAGGTTATTCTCACTTTTATATTCTTTCAGCTTACGCGAAATATCCGCGATTAGTCCGAAGGCATAGAAATTATTTAAAACAAGTTCGGCCGACAGCGCATTGGTGCGATGATTATCCCAACATGCTAAAATTTCATTTAGCAATGGAATCAATTGCGTCTCGGCTAAACGGATGATGGTTGCACTGTGGATTGTTTTGGGAGAAGGCCAATTTTTTGAAACTTGAAATTCGCCTTGTGGGCGCGCACCTTTCTCTTCATAATCCTTCACGCTCTTCAGGTTTATTAGTTTTTGAAAATATCCAAAGGCACCCCCCGATTTTCCGTGTTTAAAATCAGAAATCTCCAGATTATGAGAATGAATGATTTTCATTGCCTCTGCCGATCTTGATTTTACCAATCCAATAAACTGGTTTCTGCTTTTTTGTAGCTCTTTTCGCAGGTCTTCAAAGAAATTCTTTGCTGACGTAGTTTGTATAACATCGGCTTCTATTGCTCGAAACTCTTCTTTAAAGATTTCTTCCGAAAATTGCATCAAGGCAGGGCGCACGTCCCAACTGATGTCTTTCTCCAGGTTTTCACTGGCAAATTCAATCACCCATTTGGTTAAGTCATCATTGACTCCCAATTCATCCATTAGGTTGTCAATTACCTCTTCCATCACCGGGTCATGCTCAACTTCCAGACGATAATCACCGGCCAGACCCGCTTCGCGCGTAAAGGATCGGATTACGCGCTGAAAAAAAGCATCGATGGTGCTGATTGAAAACTGGGAATACTTGTGCAGAATTTCACCCCGAACTTCCTCGGCATATTCCTTAAATGTGGAAACATCCAGCCCCAGTTCCTGTTGTAACTCACTCGCCAACTCAGTTGACTTATCATTCGAAAAGTCATTCAGGTAAGCAAGGATTCGGTCCTTCATTTCCTGGGTAGACTTATTCGTAAACGTAACCGCCAGAATATGTTTGAAATAATCGGAGCGAAAGCGCAATGCCAGTTTGAGATACTCTTTAGCCAACGTACGGGTTTTGCCAGAGCCTGCCGAAGACCTATAGATTGAAAAAGTTTTATCCAAATCCGGAATGAATTAAAGAATACGATTTACGAATTTTGGTTCATACCACATAGTTTTTAGAGATGATCTAAATTTCATATCTTGAAGGGTCTACCCCATGAGAAAGCTTTACTTCTTCATCCCCAAACTCTATTACTCATTTCCGATTCAGCTGCTGCTGAATAACTTCAGGCGTAATCACGTTTTAATCCTGTGCTGGATCATTCTCTTTGCCATGATCACCGGAAACTTTGGAAAATACCTGGGGATCCCTTACCTCTTTCTTGACCCGGAATACCTGAACAAAGTAAGCTTTGCCAGTTTTTTTATGATGGGCTTGCTTACGGCAGGCTTTACCATGGCCTTTCATATCACCTGCTATATTTCTGACGGCCACAGGTTTTCATTTATTGGCTCGCTATCTAATCCGTTTAAAAAATTCACCGTCAACAATAGTATTATACCCGCCACCTTTCTCATAACCTATGTCTATCAGATTATTGGCTTCCAGCTAAGCAATGAGTATAGCTCAAACTTCGAGTTGATAAGGAATTTAGCGGGTCTGTTTAGCGGTTACATCACCATGACGCTTTTATTCTCCATCTATTTCCGACTTACTAATAAAGACATTTTTAAATATGTCGTTTGCCGGATCGATGAGAAAATCAAACAGAACGTAACTGTGACACGGGCCAGCGCCATGAAAAAACTGGACATCGTTCGGAAAAAACAGGAGCGCGTTGACTATTATCTAACCGGCTACCTTCAGGTTAAGCCAGTTGAATCAACTTCTTTTTATGATCGGTCCACCATTTTGCAGGTATTTGATCAAAATCACTTCAACCTGGTAGTAATTGAGCTTTTCATCTTTGCGATGATTCTTGTGTTGGGAGTTTTCAAGGACTATCCTGTCTTTCAGATACCGGCTGCCTGCAGCGCCATGATTTTTCTAACAGTTTTCGTTATGCTTTCAGGAGCATTTTCCTATTGGTTTGGCGGGTGGTCGGCTACCGCCAGTTTGATCATCTTTCTGTTTATCAATCACCTGGTGGGCGAAGATTTCTTTACCAAAAAATACGAAGCCTTTGGATTGGATTATGGAAGACTTCCCGCTGAATATTCTATTGCCTCTTTGCAAAATCAACTCGACAGTTCCGCGATGGAGAATGACCGGCAGGCTGTGTTGATGCAATTGGAAAACTGGCGAAAGAAATTTGATCCGGCCACGAAACCTAAAATGATCTTTCTCTGCGCCAGTGGCGGAGGTAAGCGCGCTTCGTTATGGACACTCACCGCACTGCAGAAAGCCGATAGCCTTACTCAGGGTAAACTGATGGAGAGCAGTGTTTTGATTACCGGAGCCTCGGGCGGACTGATTGGGGCGAGTTACTTTCGCGAACTAAAGTTGAGAGAGAAACTTGGCGAATCCATTCAACCCTATGCGAACATTCATCGTCAAAAGATTTCAAGCGACAATTTAAATCCGCTTATCTTCAGTTTACTGGCGAACGATTTGTTTGTAGGCTTCACGAAAGTTGAATATGCCGGAAAATTATACCAGCGCGACCGCGCCTATACGTTCGAAGACCAACTCAATCAGATCACTGAAGGTCTCATGGATAAACCTATCCGGGAGTATGAAGAAGCTGAAAGCAAAGGAATTATCCCGATGATAATCCTCACTCCTACTGTAGTGAATGACGGCCGGAAAATCTACATCGCATCGCGACCAGTTTCATTTATGAATAATGAAGTCTTGAATTTCACGGATTACCACCAGGTAAAAGTAAGTGGCATTGACTTCCATCGGTTCTTCGAAACACAGGATTCAAAAGATTTGCGGTTTCTTTCTGCCCTGCGAATGAGTGCAACGTTTCCCTACATCACACCCAATACTACGTTGCCTACAGATCCACCGATACAAATTATGGATGCGGGCATCTCAGACAACTTTGGCATGTCAGATGCCGTTCGATTTTTATACGCCTTCAACGAATGGGTTTCGGCAAATACCTCGGGTGTTATATTTATCTCGATCCGAGACTCGCCCAAGTTAGGAACTATTGTTGCGCGAGCCGGTCAGACAATTATTGATGACATGACTCAACCCATTAGCAGTGTTTATAATAACTTCGAAAACTTCCAAGACATTACCAGTGATATGCTGATTGGACAAGCACACTCGTGGTTGCGGGTACCCATTGATCGTTTAGACCTGCAGTATCAGGCTGAAAACTATGTGCCTATTCTACAAAAGATGGATAGCATCCGCCAGAACAGTGCCCGGGCTTCATTAAGCTGGCGCCTCACTACCCGCGAAAAGGATGGCGTAATCAGCAACATCAACTCGCCACGAAACAAAGAAGAGTTGAAGAAACTGGTTAGGTTATTGGAAGAGTAACTGGAAGTTGGAGTTTGGAAGCTAGAAGCTGATTACAAAATAAATTAGCAACGCGATAGTGGCAATATGTGTAATACAGATAGCTGGATGTTGCCGGCAAACCAAAACTACGTAGACAGTGAAGACTAATTTTAAACGGACAAAAATGAATGACCTTTGCCGGAACCATGGCAAGATTCAAACTTTCGGATAACATCAGTAAAAGCAAACGAATGGATAACCTTTGAAACTAGATATGGAAAATTTATCTGCACAAATTTTGCCGTGGAATATTTATAAACAAATTGCCTTTCGTTTCGTATTTATTTTTTTCATTCTGTTTATCGTTCTTCTTGACTGGTCTGTTAGTCCTGTTTTCTCGTATTTCTACTATGAGGGAAACCTCGCTGAATTTTTAGATTGGGTCATTTCTTGGTTAGGCAAATATGTATTTCGTATTCCCTACACCATTATATCACCCTATGACGGACAACATAACGACAGAACCTATATTTATTTGCTTTACTTCGCTATGACTGCGACTGCTGCAATTGGAACAGTTCTCTGGAGTGTATTGGACAGGAAACGCACAAACTATGAAACGGCATATTATTGGCTCACTAGTATTGTTCGTTATTATTTAGCATTTACATTATTCCTGTTTGCATTGGAGAAATTTTTTAAAATGCAATTTCCAGATCTTGGACTTTATACACTGACTGAGCCTGTTGGAAATTTGTCGCCAATGAGCTTGGCTTGGGCGTTTTTTGGATATTCTTATGGTTACAATATTTTTATAGGTATAGCTGAGAGCGCGGCATTATTACTGCTCTTTCGCAGAACAATGGTTTTTGGTGCAGTGCTCACTTTAGTTACACTGGGTAATGTGATGGCGGTAAATTTCAGTTATGATGTTCACGCAAAGATGTATCCGACTGCCTTATTCATGATGACTTTTTTCCTGTTGCTCCCCTATTTAAACAGATTAATCAAGTTCTTCTTTACTAATCAAGCGACTTCACTTCCTCAAATACAAGCTCCTGTGTTCAAGAAGCGGTGGATGAACATTTCAAAGAATGTGTTTAAATTTTTGCTGATAGGGTATTTCACAATTTTTTCGGTCAAAGACTATTTTGTGAGCAAACAAAAAAAGAACAACAAGGAGATGAGCAAGTCTCAATCCGAACTAGCTGGAATTTTTGATATTAAGAGCTTTGTTGTTAATAATGACACTTTATCAGATGGAAACCCACAACGGTGGAACCAAATAGTAATAGGAGGTTCAAAGGGACGAATCCGCTTTTGGGGTGATAGCGTTGCTTATATGTTTGTGTCAGTGGATAATAGAGAACTTTTGGTTTACAAAAACCAAAAATATTTATCTACCAATGAACAGGAGATATTCAATGAGTATGGTTTTGGTCAAAGTACAATCATGAACATAGATTCAATATTGGTTGCACGGCAAGTAATGAGCAGGTTTCAATTCAAGTTAGCTGATTCCGCTATCCTTATGTTAAATGGAATTATTGATCATAATTCCGTTTCCATCACCGCTAAAAAACGACCAGTCGAAATGAAGGATTTCCGACTGACAAAGAACGGCTTTCATTGGGTAACGGAGTAACTTTACACTCCAAAGACAGTTTCGGTCAACAAAATTTATGTAGGCAGTTTACAGGAAGAACAAAATTTTTTAAAGACGCCCTCACGGACAGGTTTGACCAAGGCGTCATGGTTCAAAATGTAGTTCGGTCACGGGGGACAATTTCACAGCAGGTCGGGTAGAACATTCCGATGCTCTCCATTTTTAAATCCTTCTACTCCCGCAACTAAATAAACACAAAAACGTTAGAGATCATTGCTGTGAGTGCAACCATACTGACCACAAATTGATAAGTATGACACCAAGAATTGAAAAAATAAGCGAGAAGAAATTAATAGGCAAACGGCTGACAATGAGTTTAGCCAACAACATGACAGGCCAACTTTGGAAAAGTTTTATACCAAGACGTAAAGAGGTTGTAAATAACTTGACAAACGATATGATTTCTATGCAAGTTTATAAATCGACACACTTTACAGACTTCAAACCGACAAATGAATTTGAAAAATGGGCAACCATTGAGGTAACTAATTTCGACAATGTGCCGGATGGTATGGAAACATTCACATTGACAGGTGGGTTATATGCAGTATTCGATTACAAAGGTCTAAGTACCGAAGATAGTATTTTTCAATACATCTTTGGAACGTGGTTACCAAATTCAGACTTTGATTTAGACGATAGACCACACTTTGAAGTTTTAGGGGAAAGATACAAAAACAACGACCCGACATCAGAAGAGGAAATCTGGATTCCTATTCAACCAAAGAGAAAATAAAGAACAAATAAAAAAGCTACGAACCGCTAACACTGTGCATGCGCCATCGCACTCATGCTCTAGCAATAACTTGATCCTTAACCGCGCTATTAATACGTGTCGTATTCAGCCAGTAAGATTGTCGCATTTATACTGTTATAGTACAATCTTTGTTGGCGAAATTTACCTTGCCCAGCTCACCCGGAAGATAGTTCGGGAGTCGTTCAGGCGAGTCGCATAACAAAAACAATAGTCAAATGTCATGAGAAAAATAATTGTTCTATCAATGATCACATTGGATGGAGTAATGCAGGCGCCCGGTGGAACTAAAGAAGATAGATCAGGAGGTTTCAAGTTTGGCGGCTGGACTGCATCGTATGGTGACGAAGTTTATGGTAAGACAGTTCAGAAAGAACTCAAACAACCTGCAGATTATTTGTTGGGCAGAAAAACATTTAAAATTTGGGAAGACTACTGGCCTGAACATGCAGATTTTTGGTCAGGCATTAATGATGGCACTAAATATGTCCTTTCCAAAACCCGTAAAAAGTCAGACTGGAAAAATTCGGTATTTATAAGAAACGTGACAGACATCAGGAAACTCAAAAAATCAAAAGGCTCTGACATTCAAGTTTGGGGTAGCAGTAAACTCGTTCAGCTGCTACTTAAGAATAATTTAGTGGACGAACTCTGGCTCAAAATTCATCCATTGACGCTTGGCAAAGGAAAAAAGTTGTTTGACAATGGCGCAACCCCGGCAGCATTTACATTAATGGAGAGTACCGTTACATCAACCGGGGTAATTATTGCCAAATACAAACGGGTCGGAAAAGTCAAGACAGGCACTATAGGATCATAATGAGAAGTAAATCCGATAGCGAACTAGAATCCACATTAATTTCCTTAATTCCTTCTCAACACACTACCACTTCGCACCCCGGTATGCTTGCCTTGATCGACCACTACTTCTCCATTTACAACCACATACGCAAATCCTTTTGAGTAAGCATGTGGATTAGAATACGTAGCCGCATCACCCACTTGCTTTTCATCAAAGATTACAATGTCTGCTGCCATTCCTTCGCGAATCAATCCCCGATCGCGCAAATTAAATTTTTGTGCCGGCAACGAAGTCATTCTGCGAATAGCTTCTTCCAGGCGGATGGCTTTGAGTTCATTAACATACCGACCTAATACTCTTGCATTCGTTCCATAGGCGCGTGGATGTGGCATGCCGGATCCAAATTTTGCAATGCCTGCATCTGAAGCTATCATGTTGAATGGATATTGCAGAATACGAACCAGATCTTTTTCGTCCATGCTAAAGAAAACCATTTGTGTTCGGTTTGTTGCGCCTACCATTTCAAGAATGGTCTCGGCTTCGTCCATCGGTTTGGCCTTACGCCCTTTCAATTTATTGATCTCCGAAATGTTTTTACCATTATAGGTCGTATCCGGTGGGTAACGGGCAACCTGTGCATAACTATAATTCTTTAATTTCTTCTCTTTAAGATTAGTCGCCATTTCCTTTTTTATTTTCTCTCGCAGGACGGGATCATTAATTCTTATTTTCATCGAATCGCGCCCACCGGCAAACACCCAGGTAGGAACGGTTGTATCAAGCGTAGTACTGCTGGCAACATATGGATACTGGTCAATGGTTACATCCAATCCTTCCAACCGCGCTTTCTCAATCAGTCCAATAGTTTCTACTGAACGACCCCAATTGGGTTTGTACGTAACCTTAAAATGTGAGATCTCTACCGGAATTTTTGCATCGCGGCCGATAGCAATTGCTTCGTTTACAGCATCCGTTACTTTATCCCCTTCATCGCGAATATGCGAAGCATAAACACCATTGTACGTGGAGGCCACTTTCGCCAGATTCACCACTTCTGCAGTTTTGGAATAGGTACCCGGCACATAAATTAATCCGGTAGAGAACCCTACCGCTCCTTCCTGCATCGCTTTTTGTACAAGCGCTTCCATGTTAGTCTGTTCCTCAGATGTAGGATCGCGTTGCAAATCGCCCATTACCGCTCTGCGAACAGTATTATGACCAATCAGCGTTGCAACGTTGATGGAAGTCTTAACAGAATCCAATCTTTTAAAATAGGCAGCTATATCTAAATTAGAACCTCCGCAGTTTCCGGTAACGACAGAAGTTACTCCATCATGAATAAAATTATCCGCGGTGGGTGTGGTTAACTCCCCGCCTTCAATGTGAGCATGGACATCGATAAACCCAGGCGCTACAATCAGTCCTTTGGCATCAATAGTTCTTTTGGCTTGCGTATTATTTAATTTTCCAATAGCAGCAACTTTGCCGTTCACAATTCCGATGTTTCCATAATACCAGGAGTTGCCTGTGCCATCAATGATTTTTCCATTCGTAATGATAACATCATAGGATTGTGAGAGAACGGATTGATGCATAAAGACCAGTCCGATGAGCAAATATCGTAAGCGCATGATTTTTAGTTGGAAGATATACATTCTTTACAATACCCAAAAGCGATTTTATTCAAGTCATAAGTACCTTCTCTGTAAGGTTCGTTGTTGAAGTGGTTTGGTATGTGTAGCTTGACCAGTCAATACGAAATAGTATGGCATTTATTTTTACCCTTAAGTTTTTAAAAATTGCAGCAGTATCGTTGCTTATTTTTGTTTTGCTTGATTTTCTATGGTTGGCGGTGGTTGCTTCTAAAATGTATCGTCAATCCCTGGGCTACCTCGCTGAATTAGACCCCGATGGAAAAATAGTCTTTAATATTCCTATGGGATTATTGGCGCAGTTTGCAATTTCTATAACCCTAAGTGTTTTTATCTCGCTCGTTATACAGATTGATAACCGGCTGGTTGCGGCATTGGGTACCGGTGCTTTTTTGGGCTTAATGATGTATGTAACCTATGATTTTACCAATCTATCCTTTGTAAAAGGGTGGCCGCTATGGATTAGCTTAATCGATGTAACCTGGGGAGCTGTACAAGGTGCGCTTGCCGGATTATATGTGTTCTATTTTACCCGTTGGTTTTAAAAGGGATCTCCTAGTTTGGTAATGTTAAAAAAAATCAGTCATAAAATTGAATTGCTCTACCGGTGGGCCAAGAAATCCCTCACCGAAAGGGTTATTAATCAAGGTCGTTTTAGTCTGATCCAAATCCTGCGAGCCTTTTATCGCATCAGCAATGTATTAATTCCGCCAACAACCTTGATTGCTTTTGGATTGGTTATCTACGATTTTGGTTTTAATCCGTTTTATAGCCATTCGCCTAACCTATATACGGGCTTTCATCTTGTACTGCTGAGTTTCAAAATATTATTTCTAATTCGCTTTTTTTCAGAATGGGTTGAACCCATAAAGTTTAAAGCTCATATCTATAGCGTGGCTCTTTTGATTCTGGTTTACTACCTGGATCATGTCGGTAATGCACTCATCGTGTCAGAACCTGCTCCTTCTACTGGCTTTCTGATGAACAAGCTGCTTCTATATGCCGGGCTCATCTTTCTCTTCCTGACCGAAGCCTCCAGTCTATTAAAATATGTGCATCACAAACGACAGAACCCGGCCTTCCTGTTCATCCTTAGTTTTGCAGTAATCATCATGGCAGGCGCTCTCTTACTTATGCTACCCAAAGCAACGGTTCGGGATATTACTATAGTTGATGCCTTCTTTACCTCGGCCAGTGCCGTGTGTGTTACAGGACTTACCGTAGTTGACACTGCTAAACACTTTACAATTGTTGGCAAAATGATCTTACTCTTTCTTATTCAAATCGGTGGATTAGGCATTATGACATTTACGGGACTGCTCTCCTACCTGGCAGCCGGGTCCGTCTCCTTCCACAACCAAATGGCGCTCAAGAGTATTGTTAGCAGCAACCGGTTGAGCAATGTGATAACGATTATCGGCAGAATCATACTCGTCACTCTCTTCTTTGAAGGTATCGGTGCCTTCTTAGTTTATATTAGTATCGACAAAACCCTTTTTGATAAGAAAGTTGATCAGGTCTTCTTTTCCGTCTTTCATGCGGTATCTGCCTTTTGCAATGCCGGATTTTCAACATTCTCTAAGGGTTTAAATGATCCGCTGGTAAAATTCAACTATTCATTACACATGATTATTGCTACTCTAATTATTTTGGGAGGCATGGGGTTCCCCATCGTATTTAATATTTTCACTTTTATACGATCCAAAGTATTGAATGCGGTAAATCGGTTGCTCAGGAATCCTGCTCGCGAAACTTATACGCGCATCATTCAACTGAATTCAAAACTTGCCCTTAGTACTACGTTGATCCTGCTGTTAATTGGTTTTGGCTGTTACCTTTTTCTTGAATGGAATGCTTCTCTTAAAGAGCACACATCCTGGATTGGAAAAATTGTGACCTCCTTTTTTGGATCGGTTACTCCCCGCACCGCTGGCTTTAACACAGTTAACTTAAACGCACTTACACTTCCAACTGTTTTAATCTACTTACTGCTTATGTGGATAGGTGCATCGCCATCCTCCACCGGGGGTGGAATAAAAACGACAACAGCAGCCATTGCCTTTTTAAATCTACGAACCATTGCTCAGGGTAAGAATAGAATCGATGCTTTCAGAACCCAGATAAGTGAGCCCTCCATCAACAAAGCATTTGCTGCAATAATTATTTCACTGTTTATTATCGGGCTCTCTATTCTATTGATTTCATTGAATGATGGCAAACACGGACTTTTAAAAATAGCATTTGAATCATTCTCTGCGTTCAGCACCGTAGGTCTAACCCTGGGGATTACACCCGAACTATCAGAAACCAGCAAAATAGTTTTAATTATTGTCATGTTTATAGGCCGGGTTGGAGCACTTACTGTGCTTATCGCGTTTGTCAACCGAGCCAAACAGCAAGCCTATCACTACCCTGTTGAAGAAATTATGAATTAACTATCAATCCTATGAAATTCATTGTATTTGGAATCGGAAATTATGGTGCCTCTCTGGCTGGTAAGCTAGTCGATTTAGGTCATGAAGTGTTTGGTGTCGATTCATCATCCGAGCGAACAGAAAAATTAAAGAACCGTATTACGTATACCATTGCCATGGATGCCACCAATCCGGAAGCTATACAAGACTTACCCCTGAAAGAGGCTGATGCAGTTATTATTGCCATTGGTGAAAATGAAGGTACAATTATTCTTCTGGCAGCCTTACTTAAGCAAATCGGAGTTAAGCGAATTATTTGTCGCGTAACCTCTACCCTACAAAAAACAGTTCTTGAAACCATGGGGCTTTCAGAATTCGTTTATCCTGAACAAAACTCCGCTGAGCGCATGGCCCATCAATTAAATTTTAGTGGCGTTTTAGATTCGCATCGTATCTGCGAGCGTTACCAAATTGTTGAAGTAAATATTCCGGGCAGGTTAATTGGCAGCAAAGTGAGTGATGTTGATTTTGTCAGGGATTATGAGATTCAGTTAGTTTCTATTAAGCGGGAAGTTGCCGAGAAAAATATTCTCGGTACCATACGAAAAACAAAACAGACTATTGGAATTTTAGCACCAACTACAGATTTGCGCCACGGTGATACACTCATTCTTTTTGGTGACTCAAAAAAAATCAAAAACTTTCTGATGCTCTAATGAGTCAGGATCAATTTGCCACCCACGTTCTTCAATTCTTCACTTCACTGAAACTAACCGCTTCATTGCCACGGGGCGTTCAGGTATTGAATCCCTATCAGGATAAACTTGTCTTCGAACTCTGTCAACAGTTTTATACTCAATACTATTCTGATACCAACTCACGAAGCATGATTATCGGGATCAATCCAGGAAGATTCGGTGGTGGACTTACCGGTATTCCATTTACCGACCCCATTAAACTTGAAACTATTTGCGGTATAAAAAATACGCTTACGAGGAAGCAAGAACTTTCCTCTGACTATATCTATAAAGTGATTGATGCCTTTGGAGGACCCGATATTTTCTATAAGAAATTCTATTTCACCTCAGTTTCTCCCCTTGGATTTACCCGGGAAGGGAAAAATCTCAACTATTATGATGATGTAAAACTCACCGAGCGATTAAAACCCTTTATGCTTGCGTGTATGCGCAGTCAACTGGATTTTGGTATAGACAAGAAAGTGGCTTATTGCCTGGGCGAACGTGATAACTACAAATTCCTGTCACAATTCAATGAACAACATCAATTCTTCGAAAAGATTATTCCCCTAGCTCATCCACGGTTTATTATGCAATACAAAAGAAAGAGTCTAAATCAGTACATCGAAAGCTACCTAAAGTCCCTCTCTCAATCTTCCTGAAAAGGACGTTTCTTAATCATACCACCCTTTATATCATTCACACTATTTTCCACCATAAAGGCATCTGGGTCAATCTTGATGATCTCCGTTTTTAATCGTTGCAATTCAAGGCGGGTTACAACAGAAAATATTACATCCACGTCCGTACTTCGATGACCTTTCTTTCCAAAGCCACTCTTGCCTTTCAATAAAGTAACTCCACGACCCATTTTATTTACAATGGCATCTTTAATCTCATCACTTTTATCTGAAACAATCATCACACTGGTATACTCCTCAATACCATGCACAACAAAATCGACTGTTTTGGAGGCGACCAAATAGGTGAGAATAGCGTAGAGAGCCGTTTCAATATTAATAATATAAGCAGCCGTTGAAAAGATTATGATGTTAAGAACCAGGATTACATCCCCCACCGTAAGGGTTGTTTTTCGGCTGGAATAAATTGCTAACACTTCAGTGCCATCAATCACGCTGCCGCCACGAATGGAAAGGCCTATTCCTGCACCAAGAAAAAATCCTCCAAAAACAGCAATCAAAAGTTTGTCATCGGTAATTGTTGGGAATTCAATAATCGCGAGTGTAACCGCTAACAGAGAAATTGCAATTAATGTTTTAAAAGCAAACTTTTTAGAAACTTGGGTATATGCGATAACTACAAAGGGAAGATTGATCATCACAACCAACAGCGACAGGTTAATACCCGAAATAATATTAACCAACAACGAGATCCCCATCACGCCACCGTCTAAAAACCGATTGGGTAACAAAAATCCTTTCAGTCCAAAAGCTGCTGCAGCTACACCGAGCAAAATAAACACGGTATCCTTAATCATTCGCTCTACATTAATTCTGCGAATGCGTAGTAAATTAAGTTTCTGCAACCGATCCTGAGTACTCATGGCATCAAGGTAAATATTTTAACAATGTAGTATACAAATTTTTATCCCAGAGTTTACCCATGCATCTTTGCGGTTAATGAACAGAATGAATTCGAGGGAACAACTACAAAAAACGCTAGACCTGATTAAGCTGGAGCGGCAAGCCGACCTGGAACAATACAGGCAAAAGGTTTTACTTCGATCACTTACACAACGTGTAAAAGAAGGGGTTACCTGGTATCCAGTGCGACTGATACGCGATTACATTGGAACGGGCGAACGAATTATTCTTGAACTTCAGCGCGTACATCAACTCGATCAGCCCCATAGTTTTCAGAGCGGCAAATTAGTGAGCTTGTTTTGCAATGCTTCCGGCAAACCGGAAAAGGAACATCTCAATGCAGTGATCAATTATGTTCAGGACAACACGCTGGTGATTACGCTCAATGGTGATGACCTGCCTGATTGGATTGAGGATGGTCAATTGGGTGTGGATGTAATGTTCGATGAGATGACCTACAAGGAAATGGAATATGCCTTGAAAGCCGTGATGAAAGCGGAAGACAACCGGGTTTCTGAATTTCGGGAGATTTTCCTGGGAGATGCCAAAAATAAAAGAGCTGAGAAAAATCAAGTCATAGCATCCAGTATTGAGTATCAGGAATCGATTAAGCTATTGAATGAAAGTCAGGCAAAAGCCGTTGATAAAATTCTGGAAACTGAAACTGTTGCCTTCATTCATGGCCCGCCCGGAACCGGCAAGACCACCACGCTGGTACAAGCCATCGTCCTTACCAACAAACTAGAAGGCCAGGTACTTGTGTGTACACCCAGCAATGCTGCTATTGATTTACTCGTGGAAAAACTTACAGACCGGGGCCTGAATGTAGTACGCATCGGACACCCGGCACGGGTAACAGAACAAACCTTAAGCAAAACATTGGATGCACGCATTGCTACACACGCCAGCTATGGAGAACTACGGGCCTTGCGCAAAAAGATGGAACAGGTACGCAACCAGGCCTCGAAATACAAACGCAACTTCGGCTATCAGGAAAAAGAACAACGGAGGTTGTTGAAAGAAGAAGCCCGCACGTTGAAGTCAGATGCGGACATGCTTGAGTTTTACATCATCAACGATTTACTTCAAGTGGCAGACGTGATCTGCAGTACACTGGTGGGTTCCTCCCATCCAGTACTTCGTGGAAGAAAATTTAAAACCGTTTTTATTGACGAAGCCGCCCAGTCGTTGGAGCCCGCCTGCTGGATTCCTTTGTTAAAATCACAGCGGGTGATTCTGGCTGGAGATCATTGTCAGTTACCCCCCACCATTAAATCAACTGACGCAGCCAAAGAAGGATTGGCTGTTACGCTCTTTGAAAAAGGAATTGCCAAACATCCGAAAATGGCTACCATGCTTCGGGTACAATACCGAATGCATGAGGCCATCATGAAGTTTTCTTCCCGCTACTTTTATAACGATGAATTAGTAGCTCACGCATCCGTTAAGTCAGAGTTATTAAGACCCAATCAACTTCCGGTTGATTATATTGATACAGCCGGATGTGGCTTTGCAGAACAACAGGATCCGGAAACGCTAAGCCGGTATAATATTGAAGAAGCTTCTTTACTAATTCGACAGATTGAAAAACTGGTAGAAGAAATCGGATTGGAAGTTTGGCTGGAACAAACCATCTCCATGGGAATCATCACTCCCTATCGGGCCCAGGTAGATCATCTTCATAAACTGGCCGATGCTTCGCCTATACTAGAAACGTTGCAAAAGTTAATCACGATCAATACAGTAGATGCCTTTCAAGGTCAGGAGCGCGATGTGATTGCGATCAGTTTTGTGCGCAGCAACGAAAAAGCCGAAGTAGGATTTTTAGGCGACATCCGCAGAACCAATGTGGCCATGACTCGTGCCCGGAAGAAACTTATTATGGTAGGCGATAGTGCCACCCTCGGCTCGCATCCGTTTTATGTTGACCTGTTGGAATATGTGCAGACGAATGGATTCTATCGGAGTGCGTTTGAAATCTAGCGCCTGAATACCAGGCCGATCTAAATCAAATAATCGAGCAGCCATCCAAGTTCAAATATTCATTAACTTTATTACAAACCTCAACCTATGCCCTTTACCCTCGCGATCTCGCCAGAAAAGACCCCATTAAAAAGCAATCGCAGGTTACAACTATTTATCCTTGTATTTCTTGGTGTATGGGGCTCGACTCTCATAGGCACCACCGACATGAACAACTGGATACTGGAAAATATGTTGGTGTTTATCTTTATTGGTTTTCTAATTTTCACCTATAAGAAGTATCAGTTCAGCGATCTCGCCTACCTGTTAATATGCATTTATCTGTGCCTCCATGTATATGGGTCCAAATACACCTATGCTGAAAACCCATTTGGCTATTGGCTGAAGGATGCGTTTGATATGGAGCGTAATCATTATGACCGCATCGTACATTTTAGTTTTGGGTTTCTGCTGGCTTACCCCATGCGCGAAATGTTTTTGAAGTGGCTTAAATTTCCAGTATGGGTGGCATGGGTGCTTCCGATTGAAATTACACTATCGATCAGTGGGTTTTATGAATTGATTGAATGGGCTGTGGCCGATGTATTCTTTCCTGCCCAGGGTGATGCCTACCTTGGTACGCAAGGCGATATCTGGGACGCCCAGAAAGATATTTTTCTTGCAACACTAGGCGCGGTGATGGCTACCTCTATTGTCTCGTCAATAAAAAGTATTTTTAAAATACGATAATCCAGCTTTACTTAGTTATCTTCCTTAGAAAATCAAGCCACATGAAAAAATTGCTTATGATTTTGGTGGCCTTGTCGCCAATCACTTTGTTACATGCCCAACGGGAGCATAGCGGATTCTATTTTTCTTTGGCGGCCGGACCTGCCTGGGGCACGGTTAACGGCTATGATAACCAGGGTAGTTCTTTCACCTTAGAAGGTACTGGTGCAGAAATTGATTTACAATTAGGTGGCTCGGTTATACCCGGTTTGATTGTTCACGGAACCTTAACAGTTAAATCGGTAGTGGGTCCAGAGATCAATGGAGTAATTGTTCCTGATGATTATTCCCTCAGCGAAACGATGTATGGCGTTGGTATCACACATTATACACCCCGCAATTTCTTTCTTACGGGCAATTTTGGAGTTGGCAAATTTGTGTTTGGTGACAACACCAGCAACATTTCTACAGAAGGAGGATTCTCCTTTTTACTAAAGGCAGGTAAAGAATTCTGGATCTCAAAAAAACTTGGATTGGGAGCCGCCTTTACATACGGCAAAACATCCTTAACCAATACCGAAGGCAGTTATACAGAGAAATGGAAAAGCAATCGTTTAGGCGTTGTGTTGCAACTCACCATTGATTAAACTATACCTAATCCTCTAAATCAGATTTCCAACACTCTTGCAACCTGCTTTTCATTTACCCAATCGGGAATAAGTCGAAAAAGCATATTCCTAAATTTCGTCAGCACCGGATTTTCCCATTGCGCCAATTTTCCCAACCGAAAACTTGTGTTAACAATATATTGTGCCCGCGGTACTCTCTTTTGTTCAAAAGATTTAAAAGCGTTTACAATATTCTTTGGTTGCCTATTGATTTCTTCGGCCACAAAGAGCGCGTCTTCCATGGCCATGCAGGCACCCTGACCAAGATTAGGGGTTGTAGCATGAGCAGCATCACCCAGCAACAAAATCCGGTTAAAGGCATACTGCGAAATGGGTTTCAGATCTACAATATCGCTCAAGATTAAATCGGCATCGGACGTGTCCTTCAAAATTTCAGGTATGGGATACGTGTAACTTTTAAAATTATCCACCAGGTCCGAGATCCTAAACAGACTCATCATCTCATCTTTTATTGGTGCGTTTTTACAAGCAAACCAATAGACCTTATTATTGCCAATGGGTACATATCCAAATCTTCCCTTCGAACCCCAGGTTTCAACTGCGTGATGTTGGATGTTCCATCTATTTTCAACCACACCCCGCCAGCAAGTATACCCCGAATAACGTGGACTTACACCTGGCAATAATTTTTTACGAAGACCCGAATGTATTCCGTCAGCAATAATAGCGGCACTGCCCTGCTCCTTGCTCCCATCATCAAAGAATATAGTAATACCCCCGGGTTCTTCACTAAAATCAATTGCTTTCTTTCCGGTAACAATTCTATTAGTATCAATCGAAGTTAGCAGCACCTGATGGAGATCCGCACGATGTATCGCTACGTTATCCAATCCATACTCACGGCTTAGCTTTTCTGCATCCATGATAGAAATGCGTTTGCCTTTGTCATCTTCAATAATCATGGAAGAAATCAAATGCCCTCTTCTTTTCACTTCTTCATCTACACCCAACTTCGTCAGTGCCCTCATCGCATTACCCGCAAGACTGATTCCCGCACCCACGGCTTTAATCTCCGGCACCGCTTCAAACACGATAAAGTCGAGATTCGTTTTTTGCAAGGCCAGAGCCGTAGTAAGGCCGGCAATGCCACCACCAATTATGAGTATCCTGTTTTTCATAAACTAATTTTCCGTACAGGGATGTATACGGGAACTACTACATCATGCTTTTTACATATGTTAAATTCATGGCTTATTGCTTGCCGGCACGAATCCGGCTGATACTAACCTGGGTAACACCCAGATAAGAGGCAATGTGTTTTAACGGGGCCCGGTTAGTAATTCCTGGATATAATCTTTCCAGTTCCTCGTATTTCTCCCGGGCAGAAAAAAAACGAATGCTCTCAATGCGTTTTTGCCCTTCAATCATACCAAAGATTGTCATTTTACGGGCAGCTCTTTCCAGATCGTGATGTCGTTCGCAAAGCTTATCAAATGTCGCATAGGAAAAATACTCAACGTCCGAATCCTCCAACGCCTCAATGGCCTTGTGTGAGGGTTGCCGACTGAATAACCCCGGTAAAGCGCCAATAAATTGGTTATCGATAGCAAAGTAGTCGGTAACATCCAACCCCTTCCGAACGTAGTAGACCCGCGCCAACCCTTTACTGACGAAGTAAAAATTTTCAGGCACCTGTCCTACCCGCACCAGCAGCTCACCTTTGCGATAATGCCTTTGCTTAATGATGGCATCCATTGAGTCTATCGTTTCTTTTGACAGAGGCTGAAGACGTTGAAGTACGGATATAATTGGACTCACAAAATTTCTACTATTAATCTCTTACTAACAAATCTCAAAAATCTATCGTATAACTGATTACCGGAATAATCGAAGTATTAAAGCCATAGGCGATCGTGCCATTCCAGCGATCAAAATACGGACGTTGCGGATTTTGATAGTTGGTCAGGTTCTGAATATCCAACGATAACTTCCATGACAATTTCTCAGCATTTTTACGAAGCGCTACCCGGGCATCCACGCGAAAATAATTTTTGTTTTGCGATTCATAGGCTTGTGAGTAAACGTAAACAGGTCTGCCGGTAGCAATCGATTCTTCTGTATTAAAAGGAGTGTACCGCATGCCCCCGCTCCACAAAATCCGTCCACCAACCTCAAGGCGTTTTACAGTACTCAATGCCCATTCCTTGCCGAAGGTTAATGCTGAATTGAAGTTGGAATTATACTTGGTATTGTAATACTGATCTGCGCCTCCGTTATTGGTTTTAAATTTTGAATCATACACAGAAGCACTCAACAAAATGAAAAGCTGGTTACTGAATGATTTTTCAAAAGTCAATTCAACTCCTTTATTATATCCGTTTCCATCGTTGCTTAGACTATCCGCAAAGAAATTGCGGTCTTGATTAATCAGAGAATACGTACTCCAGTCATGGATACTTACAGGTACATTAAACAGGTACTGGTAATAAGGCTCTAGTTTTAACCTGACATTTCCTGCAAATCGTTTATTCAGACTAATGGCAAAATGATGTGCCCGCCAAATGCCAAGATCGCGATTGGGCTTTCCGGCATAAGCACCTGTCAGCGAATCTGTGGTAACTGCTTCATAGGTCTGAAAGGGTAAAACCTGACTGTGCATGCCATACGCTACATCGACTGTACCCCTTGGCAATTGAAATTGCACGCCTACTCTGGGCTCCAATACAAAGTCTTTTGTATAATCAAAATACATACTATTGAGTCCGGCCTGAACGGTTACCTTTGAATTTAACTGCGAACGAATTACTGCATAGGGTTGCATAAGCCACGTGTTTCCGGCACCGTCCATCTGCACCCGAAAATCAGAAATTACATTATCATAATCATCGCGAAAGACATTATAGAATAAATAACTCGCCTGGAAACCGGTTTTTAAATTAGTAGACTGACCAATCTTACGATTATACGACCACGCTGTGTTAATCCGTCCATTCAGATAGCTTTCATTTCTGATTCTCGTCTTAACAAAATCATAGTTAACAGTGTCATCATTCTCCTTTATATCATTCGCACCCACACTCACCACCCCATACAAATAGGATTTATCATTAATCAGATAGGTGTAGGTAAGCCCGGTAACACCCAGCTTCGTATAAAAATCATAGGCATAGACTTCATTATAACTTTCCCATTTTGAAGTGTCGGATTCTGGTTTCTTATTCTCAGAACTAGCTCCGCCAAAGGCAAAAAAGGTAAGATGTGTTTTTTTATTGATCGGAAAATAAAGATTGAATGACAAGTCATGAAAGGAATTACTGGTAAGCGGATTTACCACGTTAACACCCATTTTGCTTAAAAGCCCCAAGGTTGAATACCGGTAGTTGAATAAATAAGAAGCCGATTTTTTCTTTTGCGAAAGCGGACCTTCAGAAGCAAAATCCAACCCGATCAACCCGGCTTGAAAACGAAACTCACGATTCTCGCGATTTCCCTTTCTGAATTTAAGGTCCATAACTCCTGCAAGTGCATTTCCATACTCCGGTGGAAAGGCACCGGTAAAAAAATCAGAGGCCCCTAATACATAAATGCTTAATGCGCTGATACCTCCTCCACTTGATCCCGCTTCTGCAAAATGATTGGGGTTGGGAATTTCAACACCCTCTAGTCGCCAGCTTAAACCAATGGGTGAATTAGCGCGAACCACAATAGTATTCTCATTGTCCTGAGTTGAAATTTGTGTACCCGGCAAACTCAAGGCCATTCGACCCGGGTCGTTAATGCTTCCGGCAAAGCGTTGTGTTTCTTCGGGCGTGAATGAACGTGCACTTACCAGGCTAAATTCATTGCTAGCCTCACTGGGGGTTCGTTGTGCTACAACAAGAACAGCATCCTTCATGGTTACTGCCTCATTAAGTTCAATGGT
>DAOOCD010000031.1:0-24008 GCA_035408225.1 Cyclobacteriaceae bacterium
ATGAAAAAGCAATCTCAGCGGCTGACCTCAAAAAATATGCACAGGCAATCAATGCGCAAAAGCAAGTATTTATTTTAGATGCCTGTCAATCAGCAGGAGCGCTTGAGTCCTTGGAAAGCCAAAGTCGTGGTGCGGCCGAAGAAAAGGCAATTGCTCAATTGGCACGGAGCACCGGTACATTCTGGATAACTTCAACCGGGTCTGATCAGTTTGCTTCAGAGTTTGCCAAACTAGGTCATGGCATTTTTACGTACGCCTTATTGGAGGGAATTGGTGGGGCGGCCGATGTTAACAAAGATCAACGCCTTACCATTCGTGAGTTAAGTACCTATATAGAAAATAAAGTACCGGAACTGTCCGAACAGATGAAGGGCACGGCCCAATTCCCATCCGCTTATTCCTTTGGCAATGATTTTCCAATTGCCGTTTTTGATAAGTAAAAATATTAGGGACTAAATTTATTTTTCTTTTAGTTGTAGGGCAACTATCCTACCCGCATTTTTGTATTCCTTTGAGTTAATCTCCCAAGAATGTCCAAATCTGCCGCGGCTAAAAAAATAACCGACCTCTCTGGTCATGATTATATTGAAATTGTAGGTGCGCGCGAGCACAATCTGAAAAACATCAGTATTTCATTTCCGCGAAATAAACTCGTGGTGTTAACCGGCATTAGCGGCAGCGGCAAATCTTCGTTGGCTTTTGATACAATTTATGCCGAAGGCCAGCGCAGATACATGGAAAGCTTTTCGGCCTATGCCCGTAGTTTTATCGGCAACCTGGAAAGACCCGATGTAGATAAAATCAATGGATTGAGTCCGGTGATTTCCATAGAACAAAAAACCACCTCGCGTAATCCACGGTCAACGGTTGGCACGGTAACCGAGATTTACGACTTTATGCGCTTGTTATTTGCGCGTGCGGGAGAGGCATTCTCTTACCTGTCTGGTGATAAAATGGTGCGTCAATCCGAAGATCAGATTCTGGATGCTATCATCAACAACTTCAGCGGTAAGAAATTAACATTGCTCGCGCCTGTAGTAAAAGGCCGTAAGGGGCACTACCGCGAATTGTTTGTACAGATTCGCAAGCAAGGGTATTCTAAAGTGCGCGTGGATGGCGAAGTGCTCGAGATCACTTCCAAAATGCAGGTGGACCGTTTCAAAATTCATGACATCGAAATAGTAATCGACCGCCTCGTGCCCACTGAAAAAGACCGCCATCGTATTGGTCAGTCTATTGCTACTGCTATGAAAGAGGGCAAGGGAGTGATTATGATGATTGACGAAGGAGGCAAAGTCCATCACTTCTCTAAATTTTTGATGGATCCTAAAACCGGACTGTCGTATGATGAACCGGCTCCCAATAACTTTTCTTTTAACTCACCCTATGGGGCATGCTCAACGTGTACAGGCCTGGGAATTATAGAGGAGATTACAGAAGATTCGATAATTCCGGATAAAAAATTAAGCATTAGCCGAGGCGGAATCTTGCCACTAGGTGAGTATCGTGACATCTGGATTTTTAAGAAGATTGAAGCGATCCTCAAACGATTCAAGCTTACGCTTACAACGCCAATTAAGGATATCCCGAAGGAGGCGTTGAAAGTATTGTTGTATGGTGATGATGTGCCGGTGGCCGTAGCCTCAGTAAAATATCCGGGTACTGAATGGAACACCAGGTTTGAAGGCATCATCAACTTTCTGCAGAAGCAAAAGGAAGAAGGTTCGGAAGCCATTAGGAAATGGGTCGATGATTTCACGATCACAAAAATATGTCCTGAGTGCGAAGGTGCACGATTAAAAAAAGAATCGCTCCATTTTAAAATTGATAATAAGAATATTGCTGAGTTGGCTGAACTGAACATCACTGCATTGCAAAAATGGTTTGATGGTTTAGAAAACCGGCTCAATGATAAGCAACGCTTGATTGCCGTAGAGGTATTGAAAGAAATTCGCAAGCGCATAGGTTTTTTACTTGATGTTGGGTTGGATTACCTGCACCTGAACCGTCCCTTAAGAACATTAAGTGGTGGAGAAGCCCAACGTATCCGATTGGCAACTCAGATTGGAACACAACTGGTAGGGGTGCTTTACATTCTCGATGAACCGAGTATTGGTTTGCATGCCCGCGACAATGCAAAACTGATTAAGGCATTGAAAGACTTGCGGGATCTGGGCAATTCCGTGATTGTTGTTGAACATGACAAGGAGATGATGCTGGAGTCGGATTACATTATTGATATTGGTCCGGGGGCGGGGCGTCATGGCGGAAGTGTAGTGGCCGAAGGCGATCCGGAAACTTTTTTGAAGAGCAATAGCACAACGGCCAAATATCTGAATGGCCAACTGGGCATTGAATATCTCAAAGATCGAAGAAAGGGAAGTGGTGAGTTGATTCATTTGACAGGAGCTACAGGTAACAATTTGAAAAATGTTGACCTGGAAATTCCACTGGGTACATTTATGTCTATTACTGGTGTTTCAGGTAGCGGTAAGTCAACCCTGATTCATGATACACTTTTCCCGATTTTAAACCAGCACTTTTTCAATTCGCGCACCGAGCCTTTGCCCTATAAAAAAATTGAGGGCCTTAAATTGGTTGATAAAGTAATTGAAGTAGATCAGTCACCGATTGGGCGCACACCGCGCTCGAATCCGGCTACCTATACCGGAGTGTTCACCGACATCCGTGATTTATTTACCCAGATGCCGGAAGCAAAAATCCGGGGCTACAAAACCGGTCGTTTTTCATTTAATGTAAAGGGCGGCCGGTGCGAAACCTGTGAAGGAGCAGGTTTGCGATTGATCGAAATGGAATTTTTACCGGATGTGTATGTGCCTTGCGAAACGTGTAAAGGCAAACGTTATAATCGCGAAACGCTGGAAGTGCGCTTCAAAGGAAAATCTATTTCGGATGTGTTGGACATGACCGTTGAAGAAGCTGTTGCGTTTTTTGAAAATCAACCCCGGATTCTAAGAAAAATTCAAACTCTCAGCGAAGTTGGACTGGGTTATATTTCATTAGGCCAACATGCCACCACCTTGTCGGGCGGAGAGGCACAGCGAGTGAAACTGGCCACCGAACTTTCCAAACGCGATACGGGCAAGACCCTTTATATTTTGGATGAACCCACCACAGGCTTACACTTTCAGGACATAAGCCATTTGCTGGATGTTTTGCAAAAGCTGGTTGATAAAGGAAATACCGTACTTGTTATTGAGCATAACATGGACGTTATAAAATCAGCCGATTACGTAGTTGATCTGGGGCCGGAAGGCGGGGCTGGTGGAGGCCGCATTATTGCAAAAGGAACTCCGGAAGAGGTCGCTAAAAATCCTGCCAGCTATACGGGAAGATTTTTAAAGCCTGAACTTAAGTAATTAAATTTCTTAGTGTATCCTTCCGTTCATGTAACAGAAAAACGTTCCGGTTTTTGATTTACTAACTTTGCGGCATTGTATGGTTAATAAGTCGCGGTTATATTGGTCGTTGCAGGTGGGAGGCTGGGTATTATATGCCGCAGTTCAGATCGGGGCAGCAATCGCTTCGGTAGGTACCATCAGTACACAACGTGTAATTTTTCTTACGTACGAAGCCTTCTTTTGTTTTTTACTAACCCATGGCTTTCGCACCTACATGAACAACAACCGTTGGCTTGCGATGATTATGCCACGGCTGATTCCTCGTGTAATTGCAAGCGTTTTGATGCTTGGAGGAATTATGTATTTTCTTCGCATCCCGGTGTCTGTTCCCCTCGGCTTGTTTAACTGGAATGTAGTTCTTGATCCTTCGAATATTCTGGGGCAGTCATTGTACTATGCCATTCTCTTTTTTCTCTGGTCGGTGTTTTACTTCATGTACAATTACTTTGAACGCTACAACAAATCATTAAAGTTGGAGGCATCCATAAAGGAGATTGAATTGAGTAACCTGAAATCACAACTGAACCCGCACTTTATTTTTAACGCACTCAATAGCATACGGGCTTTAGTTGATGAAAATCCTGAAAAATCAAAGCAAGCAATAAATCAGCTCTCCAATATTCTTAGAAATTCGTTGGTCACTGAAAAAAAAGGCTTGACCAAATTTGGAGATGAGTTGAAAGTGGTACGCGATTACCTCGGCTTGGAAAGTATCCGGTTTGAAGAGCGATTGAGAACAGAATTTGATATTGATCCGAATTCCAAAAATTTTTTAGTTCCACCGTTGATGATTCAAACCCTGGTTGAGAATGGGGTGAAGCATGGGATCTCTAAATTGACTGAGGGCGGATTGATTCAGGTGAAAACCAAAGTGGAGAAGGGAAAGCTTAACATCTCGATTCGCAACAGTGGCCATTATCATGTTAATGGGCATAAAAGAAGAGGCGGCCTGGGGTTGGTAAACACCTCACAACGGTTGAAATTATTGTATGGCAATGAAGCACGCTTCGCAATTAGTAACGAAAGCGATAATTTTGTATTAACTGAAATAATTATTCCACATTTACACAACACATGAGAGCATTAATCATTGATGATGAGCGCCTGGCGCGCAAGGAGCTGGCGAAGTTACTGGAAGAGCATCCTTCCATTGAAATTGTTGGGGAGGCAGTAAATGCCGATGAAGCTGAGCAGATGATTAATGATCTTAATCCGGATCTGCTTTTTCTCGACATTCAAATGCCGGGTCGCACGGGCTTTCAATTGCTGGAATCGTTAGAGTCTGTTCCTTTGGTAGTCTTTACCACAGCGTATGATGAGTTCGCCTTAAAAGCATTTGAGGTAAATGCACTCGATTATCTTCTTAAGCCAATTCAGGCAGAGCGCCTCAGCGAGGCTATCCAAAAGATAATGGAGAAAGAACGTGCTAAAGCGGGTAGAGGTGCCGGTAAGAAGTTGGGCCTGGAAGATCAGGTCTTTGTGAAAGATGGTGAACGCTGTTGGTTTGTTAGCCTGGCTAACATCCGATTCTTTGAGTCCGATGGCAACTACATTAAAGTATATTTCGAGACCAATCGCCCAATGATTCACAAGTCTCTTAATGCGTTGGACGACCGGCTTGATGAACGGGCATTTTTTAGAGCAAGCCGCAAACACATTATCAACTTGAGTTGGGTTGAAAGCATTGAGCCCTGGTTTAACGGGGGCCTGATGGTGAAATTAAAAGGAGGAGATAAAGTGGAGGTTAGCCGCAGACAGGCGGCCAAATTTAAGGATATGATGTCCTTGTAGGATTATTTGAGTACCAACTCAATCAATTCTTTCTCCACATTCCAGTCGCGGGCAAGTTTAAGCATGGCCGTAGCTTCCATTTCGGTTACGTACCCCTTCACGTTGTTGGATTGCCAAACCATGTTAATAAGGTCGATGCGTTTGTTTTTGGGATAATCACCTATGATTTGATTCAAAAACTCCCGGGCCCGATCAAAGGCTGTAATGTAATCCTGGGAAACGAAATCAAGCGCCCAGGCAAGTTCATCTTTAGCTTCTAACTCTGTAGAAACCTGGTCCAGGTCTTTTTTCTCAGACTCATCCAGGCCGTGGTAATGATAAATCACGGACTTCAATAACAAGTGAACTCTTTTATCTTCTATGGTCATTCGTTGTTAACCCCGGAATTGTGATTAGAAAAGCACATATGTGGCAATTCGTTGACGAATACAGACGTTACCGTCCGTATTGTCAAGGTTAACCCCGACATTGAAAATGAAGAAACGCTTACTTTATTATGCATAATGCAACTCCTTCATTTTCATTTGTCGGCACGCAGTGCAAAAAAGTTGATAGACTTTTTTGGGTTAAAATAGCAAATTCCTGATAATTCATTTCAAATTGGTTTACTCTGTAGCAAAAAGATCGGATGCTATCCGGTCGGCTACAAGTTTTCCACTTCGGGTAAGGACCAGTGTATCATGTGTTATCTCAATAAGTTTTCCCTTTAAAAGTTGATCAAGGTAAGGTTCATTCTTTTTCATCAGATCATACTCTAACTGGGTAGACAAATAAGACAAACTGCAACCACGATCCGTTCGAAGCGAAGTAAACAGGTATTCATTGATTTTATTTTCACGCGTCAGCACTTCCCGTTCAAACGGGATCCGATTTTCATGGAGTGCCTTTATATAAAGTGGATTGTTACTGATATTAAACTGCCGCGAGTCGCCATCAAAGGAATGAGCGCTGGGTCCTACGCCAAGGTATTTCTTCTGTTGCCAGTAGCTGGTGTTGTGTTTTGATTCGTACCCCGGAATACAAAAATTAGAAATTTCGTAGTGATGATATCCGTGTTGGATTAATGTATCCATCACTATTTCAAATTGCGCTGCGGAAAGATTTTCTTCCATAGCTGTGAGTTTACCATGACTGGCCCAGCGTCCAAATACTGTCTTTTCCTCCAACGTAAGTGAGTATGCCGATAGGTGTGTCGGTTTTAATTTGATTGCCATCGCCAGATTTTTGCGTAACAACTCATCATCCTGACCAGGAATGGAATAAATTAAATCAATGCTTAAGTTTGAGATACCGGCCATCCGGGCAAGATCTAAACAAAGGAATGCCTCCTGCGCAGTATGAGCCCGGTTCAAAAACCTAAGGACAGCCTCATCAAAGGATTGAATACCAATACTTAGTCGATTAATGCCAGCAGATTGAATCTCTTCCAACTTTGTTAACGACAGATCATCAGGGTTGGCTTCCAGTGTAATTTCCGGATTCTCCGCGACTTGGTAATTTTTGTGGATAGCAGTGAAAAGTGTGTCTAACTCTTTTACTGTGAGCAGAGACGGAGTGCCTCCACCAAAATAGATGGTTTCAATGGGTTCATCTTGTAGGTAATCTCTTTGCAAATATAACTCATGTGCGATTTGCTCTACTAATTCTGTTTTTTGAATTTGGTTGGTAGAGAAATGAAAATCGCAGTAATAGCAGGCTTGTTTACAAAATGGAATATGAAGGTATAGGCCAGCCATGAATCTCAAAGATAATAGATGGAATAAGAGCGAGCTTGGTTTCCTTTCCCGCACTAATCTGATATTTTTGTGATTGCAAGTTAAATGAAACAGTTTCTTTTCCTCCTTACCGGCCTGCTTCTATCTCTTTCAGGAGCCAGCCAATCAATACCAGCAACCTACAATCTACGCACAGACTGGAAAGTGCAAGAGAAAGAAACGTTTATTAAATATGATGGACAAAAAAGGAATACAATTTACTTTGTGGTGGATAAAAAATCGGTGGGAAGCAAATTGCTGATCTATGACCGGTCAGAGTTTTCGGTTTTTATTAATGGTAAACTAATTGCAAGAAAGCGTGACAGTCTTCAACTTCCTGTAGATAGTTTGTGGGCCCGATACCAGGGAAACCTTTTCGTAAGCATTTACCAGAAGCAACCAGTTTATTCCTTGCAAACCATACTTATATTACCAGTCAATAAATCGGAGTTAGATAACCCTGTTCGTGAAGGAATTTTTTTCAAAGACTTTGTCATTCTTGCTTCATTTATACTGATCGCATTTATGGTTTTTTTGTTTCGGGTAAATCCGAGGCTCACGTTTGATTACCTGAATGTGGTCAAAGTGTTTTCCGTTCAAGAACGTGATGATGCCATAGTGGCCGGTCGAATCGGATCGAGTGTTAACTTATTCTTTTTTGCTCTCGTTAGTTTTCTATTTAGTCTTCTTTTGATGATTATCTTCCATGTCGCACCTGACCAGGTTAGATTGGCTGGCGATTTCGTTTTTCAATCTACCCCACAAGCTTTTTTTATTTGGCTTTTGTTGTCTTTTATTGTCTTCCTCATATTGATTGCCAAATTGGTTTTGATTGCCAGTTTTTCGCTTTTGTTTAATCTAAAGTCTACTGTACGTTTTCAGTTTTTCAATTTTATTCGATTGTTATTTGTTACCACGTTGGTAATGGGATTGGTGGCCATCATTTATTTTATTTTCCATTCGCAAAACCCTGCCTTATTTTATAACCTGCTTATTCTGGGAAGCTTTTTCATAATTACGGGTACTATTTTTCTATTTCTGAAATTATTGACCCGAACGGCCTTCCCGGTTTTTCATTTATTTTCCTACCTTTGCGCAACTGAAATCATCCCGCTAATGGTTTTAGGGAAAGTGATATTATTTTAAGCCGAACCCGATACGTGTTGATATGACAGAAACTGTTACGGACAGAATGCGAAAGGTTAAAAGCATTTTAGTCACTCAGGAGGCTCCCACAGATGTAAACTCACCTTACCTCAAGCTTGCAGAGAAATACAATCTTAAGATTGACTTTCGTCCCTTTATTCAGGTGGAGGCAGTACCCATCAAGGAATTCAGAAAGCAGAAAGTAGAAATCCTTCAACACACCGCAGTTATTTTTACAAGCAGGCATGCTGTAGATCATTTTTTCCAGATTTGCCTTGAGTTAAAATTGGAGATGCCACCGGAGATGAAATACTTCTGCATCTCAGATCAGACCTCCAACTATCTTCAGAAGTACATCGTAATCCGTAAGAGGAAAATTTTTGCAGGATTAAAAGATACCAAAGATCTGTTGGAGATCATTAAAAAACATAAGAACGAGAAGTTCCTTTTCCCTTGCTCAGATATCCGTAAAAATGATATTCCCGAGTTTCTTACTGAGAATGGGTTTCATTTCACAGAAGCCATTATGTATCACACCGTGGCAGCTAATCTGAGCGATCTTAAAAATGTATATTATGATATCCTGGCCTTCTTCAGCCCATCGGGTATCAACTCGCTTTATATCAACTTTCCGGAATTTAAGCAAAACAACACCCGGATTGCCGCCTTTGGCCCAACCACCGCTAAGGCAGTGAAAGACGCAAGTTTGATTCTGGACATTGAGGCCCCGCTGCCAAACGCCCCATCGATGACCGGTGCTTTGGAGCTTTATATTAAAGCCGCTAACGGAATCAAATAACTAATTAACCCTTACGTTTTTATCAGGACTCTTATTTTATTACACTTTAATTACATTTGATTGAAAGTGTAAGGAGAATTAATTTATCTTTAAGTCCTGTTCAATTAGAAACTGTGAAGAAAGTCTATTTTTTACTTTTACTGACCGGAATATTTTTTAGTGATTCGTTTGGCCAGCAAGACCCCCAGTTTACACATTACATGTTTAATACCATGTATTACAATCCGGGCTATGCAGGTGTTGAAGGAGTTACTAAACTAACAGCTATTCATAGAAGTCAGTGGTTAGGTTACCAGCCTACCTATGGTGGAGGCGGAGCCCCAACTACCCAGATTGTAAGTCTTTCGGCTCCTATAAATAAAATCAAAAGTGGGTTCGGTGCTTACATCGTAAATGATCGGTTGGGGCCACAAAATAATCTTCAGGCACAGGCTTCTTATGCCTATCACCTTGCTTTGAAGGACACCAAACTGAGCTTTGGAATATCAACCGGCCTATATTCTCAAACAATAAATTTTGATCAGTACAGACCGATCGACCCCAATGATCCCTTATTAAAGAGTTCAGGCAAAGAATCACAGGTTCGTCCGGATCTTGGCGCTGGCGTTTTTATGCAGCGCGAAAAATATTATGCAGGGGTTAGCTTTAGTCACCTGATAAAATCAACGTTTGATTTTGGAATGAGCCAACGAAACGCACTGGAGACTCATATGTATATAACCGGAGGCTACTATTATCAGCTCAACTTTGATCTAAGGTTCCAGTTCTCCACCTTGATTAAATCGGATTTCACCAAAACGACTGTTGACCTGGGTGGATTAGCTTACTATAAAGATACGATGTGGGGCGGTTTAGCGTTTAGGCAATCAGAAGCGGCTATACTTATGTTGGGTTATAGTATTCTAAAAGATAAATCATTGAAGTTGGGGTATGGATTGGATTATGTGATCAAGGATCAGGATGCGAAACAACCAACATCGCATGAATTTTTGCTTACATATGAATTACCCGTTAACCCCGCTATCGGTAAAAAGGTGGTAAGAACACCCCGTTACAGGCACTAATCGATTATTTATTTGGGTTTTTTCAATATTTTATTGAATTTGGTATCTCTGTAATTTAAAAAAAAGGCGAAAAAGAATAACTTTCGGGTCTGTATCGTTGGCTTTAGCAAACCGAAAGACTTGATCTAATAAAAAAAGTATGAAGAAAATAGTTTCTCCAAAGGTTCTGTACTATGCTTTAATTCTGGGTGCCGGAGCGATGCTTGGTGGTTGCGGCTTACTGGGCGGTGGCAAAAAAGGTGGCGATGCCCAGGGTGAGGTAGTGGGTCAATCCACACTCGAAAGAAGAGAAGGATGGTCTATGGTCATTCCGTACGGAATGGTTCCTATTCCAGCAGGTACCTTTCATATGGGTCAGGCCGATGAAGATCCAGCTTCTACTCAGATTAACTTCAATAAGCAGATTACGATTGGTCCTCTTTTCATGGATGAAACTGAGATCACTAACGATGAATATCTTCAGTTCACTACCTTCTTTTTAGATCCTAATGGAGCAGAAGGTCTTACCAATTTTGCACAGATTGGTCAGCAGGAGTTCATGGAGAAGTATTATCCAGACACAACCGTGTGGATGAAGGACTTCTCGCACCACATGGGCGATCCCCTGGTTGATTATTACTGGCAACACCCAGGCTACCAGGATTATCCTGTTGTAGGAGTAAGTTGGGAGGCTGCCAATTTCTTCGGAAAATGGAGATCAGCATTCTTAAATGAGTGGAGACAAGTTAATGGGGGTCAACCTCCAATGCCTGCGTTCCGCCTGCCCTCAGAGGCAGAGTGGGAATACTCGGCCCGTGGTGGTCGTGATATGGCCAAGTATCCCTGGGGAAATCCTTATATCCGTAACTCAAAAGGGTGTATGTTGGCTAACTTCAAGCCGGGCCGCGGAAATTTCTATGATGATGGCTTTGCCTACACAGCTCCGGTTGGTATTTATTTCCCTAATGATTATGGGTTAGTGGATATGTCAGGGAATGTTGCTGAGTGGTGTTTGGATGATTTCAACCCGGCATCCGTGCCAACGGTATGGGATCTTAACCCTCAGTATATTGATAAGAATGCCTACGATCGCGAGGGTAATTCTAAAGAAAGATACAATGCAAGAAAGGTTGTGCGTGGTGGTTCGTGGAAGGATGTTGCCTACTATCTTGAGACAGGAACCAGAACTTACGAATACAAAGATTCAACCCGTGCCTACATCGGTTTCCGATGTGCTATGACTAACCTTGGAAGGTCATCCGGGGCTGAATTTCAATAATTAAAAACTCTGGTTATATTTATAAAAAATCGGACTAAACTTAAATTCTAAAGAACCATGGCAAAGAAAAAAGGCGGATTTGTCTCGTTATTCTTCACAACCATCATGCCCAAAGTGTACGGTATTGGTGCAGCGGTTGTAATTATCGGAGCACTTTTCAAAATCTTACACTTAGAAGGAGCTAATGCAATGTTGATGATCGGTTTGAGCGTGGAAGCAGGTATCTTCTTCCTGAGTGCTTTTGAACCTAAACACGAAGAACCAGATTGGTCAAAAGTATATCCTGAACTTGCTGAAGATTATGAAGGACCGGTAAATCCTACCGCCACACGTATAAGCAATCGCCCAGGCGGTGGAGATTCTCCGCTTCTTAAGATTGACGAAATGCTGAAGACTGCCAAGGTAGACCAGAATCTGTTGGACAACCTGGGTAAAGGCCTTACCAATCTTGCCACTTCGGCTTCTCAAATGAATAATCTCTCCAACGCGGCTGTTGCTACGAACGAATACGCTAAAAACGTTCAATCGGCTTCTTCTGCACTGATGGAAATGAATAAATCGTATGGCACTGCAATGAAAGCTGTAACAGCGATGGCAGATGCTTCAAAAGATACTAGTGAGTATCATGCTCAGGTGCAAAAAGTTACTAAAAACCTGGCTGCCCTAAATACTATTTATGAAATGGAATTGAAGGATGCAGATTCGCATGTGAAAAATATGAATAAGTTCTATGAAAGCCTCACGGGCGCAATGCAGGGTCTTTCTAAGGTGGGTGAAAACACAACTAAGTTTACATCAGAATTGGGTACTCTAACAGCTAATGTAACTGCCTTAAATAAGGTATACGGTGGAATGCTAACAGCCATGAAGGGCTCTGGCAATTAATCGTGAATTGTTTTAACAAATTTTTATTCCGATTTCTAACCAACTAAATATAAGAAACCATGGCAGGTGGTAAGGAAACACCCAGGCAAAAGATGATTGGTATGATGTACCTGGTACTTACTGCGCTTCTTGCGCTAAACGTAAGTAACGCGGTACTTGAGAAGTTTGCCATCATCGACAATACACTGGTTAATATGATCAAGGAAAATAATACTACCAACGAAAACAAGTTGACAGGTATTCTTGGATCAACCAGTCAGGACGCGAAAGTTGTTGCTGCTAAGGAGAAGGCAAAACAGGTTAGAGAGCTCTCGAAATCTACGATTGCCTACTTAGATGAGCTAAAGGAGAAAATGAAAAAAGAGCCCGATGGCGCTGCGATTGAGGGTGAGGAACTGGTTACTAATACAAACCGTGCCGAGGAACTTATGCTCGATGAACAGAAGCCAGAGGAAGGAGTACAGTTTGAGAAGAAATTAACTTCTTACGTGACGGAACTCAATAAAATCATGGGTTTAAAAAAGCCCTTTGCGCCTCTTACTAAAAAGGCTCAGGATTATGAAGAATTCAAGAATAACACAAATCAGCTTGATAAGAACTTTCTTCAGTTCACTTTTGAAGGAACTCCTACCATGGCAGCTATTGCTACGGTAAGTCAAATGCAAACAGAAGTTATGGAGTACGAGGCGGTAGCATTGGATTCTCTTTTTGCAATTGCAGAAGGTCAGGTATTTAAGGCTGACGTAGTGTTCCCGATGGTTCGGGCGGAATCCAATACGCTGATAGCGGGGGCTGAATATTCTGCCGATTTATTTATAGCAGCAGGTTCGGATGTGCCTTCTGAGATGTTTAAAGATGGAACTCAGTTGAAGGTTGAAAAAGATCCGGCTACAGGATTACAAATGGGTAAGATTAAATTCAGAACCAGTGGTGGTGCCTATGATAAAAATGGTCTCGCAGAAGCTTCATACAAGGTTAAGATTAACATAAAAGGTAAGCCTTATGAAGAAGTAATCAGATACAAAGTGGCCAGACCAGTAGCCAAGTTTGAATCAGAAAGCGCGAGTACTCTTTATTTGGATTGCGGAAACGAAATGTCAGTAAGCGTGCAAGGCCTTGCAGAATCCTCTGGGATCTCTTTAAGTGTTCCGGCTGATCAGGGCAAAGTGGTACAACAAGGCTCTGGTAAGTTCGTTCTGATTCCTACCCGTCCTCAAATGGATGTGCGTGTATCAGTAAATGGATCGCAGATTGAGGTTAAGCAATTTAAAGCGAAGCCGGTACCTAGTCCGGTTGCTAAGTTACAAGTAGGCAATGCTGAGTATGATGTAAAGAGGGGTATTCCACCCGGAACTTCAATTGTTCGCCTTGTTCCTGATATTTTAGATGAAAATTTTAAGCGTCAAAATCAGAAAGATGCGGGCTACCGCGTTGTAAGTATGACCTTGCAGATTACCGGAAAAACTCCGATTACATTAAATTCTGGTACCATCGAAATAAACAAATATGGTCTTAGACCTGGCGATAGTTTCTCTGTCTTCAACGTGCAGGTTGTGCGCTCCACCTGGGATCCAGGCGATGCGGATAATAAGCCTGTAAATGCGAAGTTGGAAGGCGTATACGTTATGGGTAAATAAAAATAAAAATGAAATTTGTAAGTATTTTTCTTCTGTCTGTTGGCTTGGCTGGCGTTGTTTCGGCTCAGCAGGATACGGTATACAACCCGAATTCTACTGAACGTATTCCATACTATGAGCAACTATACCGTTTTAGGGTTGAGCGAATTGTGGATTTGAATGAAAAGCAGAATGCCGGATTCAAATCAGCCCAATCTGATATAGCGGCTTTTTTGATCAAAAGCATTCAGACTGGGACAATGACAGCCTATGATGATTCAATTAAAAACGTAAGAAAAGCTGAAGATATCCTCGTAAGCAATCAAGCTATCGTTGAGCCACCTTATGACGCTAAAAAGTCTTATTTCTCTAGCGAGACGGCTAGTTTCAATGGAAAGAATTATCAGTCAACACGCAATGACAACAAAGGGAATCTTCCAACGGACACTCAATGGTGGGAATTAGCTGGAAGCCAGACAGAATACTTTACGAAGGATCAAATTGTTGCTATCACGATAATTGAGGATGTAATATTTGATAAGAGAAGATCACGATTGTATTATGATATTCAAGCTATCGGTTTGCAGGCTCAAAAATCTGGTTCAACAGATATTAACCCAATAGCTTATGTCCAATACAAGGATTTCTTCAATTTGGTAGAAAAGACTTCGCACAGTAAAGACTGGAAGGAACGTGAAAAGGTGTTGTGGAGAAATCGGTATAATCCATCAGAGAACAGAACATTCACTGATGCTTTTAAATTAAGATTGTTCCATGGTGTAATTGTTAAAGTAGAAAATCCTAATGACCGGACAATTCAGCAAATTTATGAAGCGAATGGCCGTAGTTATGGAGAGTCTGTATTTGCACGCTGGGAAGAGGAGATGCGGATGATGGAGAAGGAACACAACCTTTGGGAGTATTAATCAGGTTAAGTTTTTATAGAAGCCCCGCAAGGGGCTTTTTTATTTATCGTATATGGTGACAATTAGACAAGGAAAAAAGGATGATCTGCCAAAAGTGCTGGAGTTAATTAAGGAGCTGGCGGAATATGAACGAGCTGCTCATGAGGTCTCTAATACGCTGGCGATGATGGAGACGGATGGCTTCGGCACCAACCCGATTTATGGATTTTTTGTTGCGGAAGAAGGAGCAATCATTCAGGGCTTGTCACTTTACTATTATCGTTATTCCACCTGGAAAGGAAAGCGACTTTATCTGGAGGATATTATTGTAACGCAATCTCAACGGGGCAAAGGCATCGGCAAGGACTTGTTTGAAGTAACCATGAAAAAAGCATTGGACGAGAACTGTACCGGAATGATGTGGCAGGTACTTGAGTGGAACACACCCGCCATTGAGTTTTATAAAAAATATAACTCCAGACTAGATCCAGAATGGATTAACTGTCACCTGGAAGCAGCCCAGATTGGGGAAATCTTAAAGGTCAATTAGATTTCGTCCAGTAGGGTATTAAAAGCCACGTGCTGGTCTTTGAAGCGGAGCCTGTGCGCTTCCACCAATGCCGGAGCAAACTCATTCAGATATTTTAACACTTGCTCAATACTACCTGAAAAGCATTGTACGCTGTATGAGACTGAGGTTTCGTCATCGTGTGTCAGAACTTTGTACATCTTGTATTCAAAAAATAAACCGGTTTCCATCATGGCCGGAATGTAATTCGACTTCATCCAGTCGATCCATTCCGCTTCTATCTGTTTATCAATTCCGAACGTTACATTATATAGTAGCATGGCAAGCGTGATTATGATTTACTCCGATGCAGAAACGTAGTCCTGTAGGTAATGGAATTCTTCAGTCAGGGCTCCTTTCTCAGCGACTGTTCCACGTTTAATAATGCCATCAACATCTCCAACCAACAGGGGTTTTAAAATCCTATCAATTAAATCCCGACCAAATTCTTCTGAGGCACTTCGGGGCAATTCGCACGGAAGATTGTCTACAGCCATGGTAGTGATGTAGCGTTCATTGCTTAAGGCGGGCAGCACAGAGTCTGTCACAGGATCATAATCATAAAGTGGATCAGGAATGGTACTGGCTCTCTTCGTGCTGGGCACCGAGCCGTTGATGTCGCAGGTAATGTCAGCAATTACTTTCATCTTGAAATCCGGGTCGAGCATGTCTTCTCGTTTAAAAAGCACAGGTGCTTTGGGATTCCAATAAGCACCGGCCAGAAGGAGTTGAGCCACCTTCGTATATTTCGGGAAGAGTGAACTATATCGTTCCGGATTGCGATGAAATTCTTCACGATTAAAATGTCCACCCTCTTTACGTTCATGATAATCGGCACTGCTCAGCTGTGCGTATACCGGCTCATCAAACTCTTTGCTTAAAAAATCTGCTGCGTTCACTTTCCGGATTCCTGCGGTGTCTAATGTTTCCATAGCTCCTTTGCCTACACGACCCGCGCCCGTTAAGATTATTTTAATAGGTGGCAGCTTTACTTTTCTTAACTCAAGTTTTAAATCGTTGATATCATAGCATTCAAAGGCTCTTCGTAGAGAAAAGAGATTGTAGCGCTTTCCGTAAGTCATTAATCCATTGTAGGCCCCAACAATTCCGGCAAACCGTCCAAATGCTACCAGGCGATTCCCCTGCGTGTCTTTGAGGGCTTCGTAATCAATCAGGCGGATATTTTTTTTAAGTATGGTCTGCAACAACTTCCGGTTATAGGGTTGCTTTTTTATAGTATGGGAAAAGAACAAATACGTTTTGTTTGCAATCAGGTTATCAATCGGAACTTCCTTAATCCCCATCAGGATGTCGCAGTCTCCAATATCTTTTACTACTTCAATGTCCAATTCTCTGAATTCATCATCTTTAAAACTTCGAAACGAGCTTTCCTGGCAAACGACCTTAACGTGCGTAAAGCGCTGTTGAATTTCTTCAACCTGTAAGGGGGTGAATGGCACCCGCAAATCTGGTGGCACTTTCCCTTCCCGAATTAACCCTATTATCAATTGAGGCATTGAGAACCTGTTTGGTTCCAAGGTACTCAGGTTTTGCGTTTTTATTATGATTACTTAACCACTTTTGAGTACAGGATTCTACCTTTAGGTATGGAAGGCTACGGATTTTTGACATTGGGTTGGATAATTTATTTTGCCTTCCACAGTGTGTTGGCGGCCGATAAGGTGAAGAACTTTTTTAAGAGACTCCTTCGAGGTGGATTTCGGTTTTATCGGATTTTTTATTCGCTAATTTCTACAGTTGGTTTGATGGGGTTACTCGTATTAAATGCAGTGATTGGTGGAGAATTTTTGTTGAACCCGCACGGAGTAGTCCGGTATCTGAGTTTGATGCTGGCTACGTTTGGAGTGATAATAGTTAGCCGGGCATTTAAGGAACATGATGCGCTTTCTTTCGTAGGATTAAGGCAGGAAGAAATGAAATTCAGTCGTACGGGTATTCTGAATTATATACGACATCCGATTTACAGTGGCACGATCCTGATTGTAATTGGATTCTTTCTCTTCACCCCTAAAACAGCTACGCTGGTAAGCACTCTATGTATTTTAGGATATCTACCAATTGGTATTTACCTGGAGGAAAAGAAACTTATTCAGCAGTATGGAGAAAAGTACATTCAGTATAAAAAGGAAGTACCGTCTCTTATTCCAAAACTTTTTAAGCAATCTTAGCTTTCCAGGAGTCCGCCCAGCAATGAACTTGATTCTTTCCGAGAGTTTCTTCCGTAAGGAGATAAGGCCTGAACCAGTTTTCGAATTGGCATGGATTGCAGCCATACTTTACCACTGCCGCGAAGCGTGGCAAGAAAGATTCCTTCCCCGCCAAACACCATTGACTTTAAGCTACCAGTAGATTCAACATCAAAATCTATATGCGATTCGAATGCAACCACACAGCCTGTATCTACTCGCAGTGTTTCATTATTAAGAGTTCGTTCAATCACCGTTCCGCCAGCATGAACAAAGGCCTTGCCATCACCTGAAAGCTTTTGAAGGATAAAGCCTTCGCCACCCACAAGGCCAGCACCGATTTTTCTATTAAAGACGATGGATAGCCTGGTGCCATAAGCAGCACACAAAAACCCATCTTTTTGAACAACCAATTCATGATTGGGACTGGTGGCTAAATCAACAGGAATAATGGTACCCGGATAAGGTGCTGAGAATCCCACTTTTGCTTTTCTGTTTCCGCGATTGGTAAAGTGCGTCATGAAAAGCGATTCACCTGTAAGCATCCGGCTACCGGCAGAAAGCAGTTTATCAAATAGTCCCTGGCTTGGATTTGATCCATCCCCCATTTTTGTCTCAAACATTATTCCTTCTTCCATAAACAGCATAGCACCTGCTTCTGCGATTACGGTTTCCATGGGGTCTAACTCTACTTCAACAATTTGAATGCTTTCTCCTTTTATCTGATAATCGATAACATGTGAACTGGGCATATAGATTGAATTTTATTTGATGTACTTAAAAACGGGATACTCGAGCAATTGGTTTTCTGTTTTATTCTTTTCGATGTATTCATCCAGGAAATTCCAGGTAAGAAGGCCGTCATCAGATTGAGGTTCGAGTAAATAAAAAATCAGATTGGAAAGGGGTTGAGCTGTGTTTATAAAGAAATCACCTTTTTTGAATTTACGCGTAGCTGCAACAAATTTTCCATCTACCTGGGCCATAGCATGACCTTGAAATGCTTGTTTGGCCTTTTCAAACTTTGCAATCTGAAAGACTTCGCCCTTAAAGGATTGCGATTTGGTTAGTGTATCTACTTTCACTCCATGCTGAATGAGGTTTGCAGCCAATTTTGAAAACGCAGCGGGAATGATGTAGCCATTAGGGACGGTGCTTTCAGCAGTAGGTTCGAAACGCGCATGGTAGGTAACGTCATTAAACCTGGAAATTTTTCCGGTTCGGATAAATTCTTTAGTGCCATCGGCTTTACTGTTTTGAATGTAATCGTAGGAAATAAAGTTGGGCAGTTTTTCCAATGGAACCATTTTAAAGTGCACTCCTTTTTTTACTTTTCCAGCACCTACCGATGCGGCTTGAATGGTTTCGACTTCAGCGCGTTTATTTGTTTCTAGAATTTCTTGTGAGTGGGAATTTGTATAAGCCAAAATTTCTGAAACAAATGAATACGTAGAATGAATGCGCTGATAAAATCGTTCGTGTGCAAAAGCCTCACTTAAAATCGACATGCGGTTACGCAAGCCAAACTGATTGACGAGGTAGCGCGGGTGATGATTGTAGGTGTAGAAGTTTTTTGGTGGCCATCCTTCCCGCAAATAATAATCTCCAAATGGTCCGAAGTCAAGATTGTAAGAATCTTTTGCAACACGGGTTATCTCAGGCAGCATTTTATTGTTTACAAATTCATAGGTAGCGGGATGTCCATTACTAAGGTACCCTGGAGCCCAAGTAAGAGAATAGGCGTGCCATGTTCCATTGGTTGTGTGTAAATCCATAAATACCTGCGGGTCCCATGGTAACAACACGTTTGAAAACAGCGCTTGGGTCTCCAGCGCTTCCATCTTCATGCCATCACGGTTTAGATCCAGGCCCTGACTGTTTTCACGAAGGCCAACTTCCAGCGGACTATCTTCCTGCGAAGGTCTACGCCCCTTTTCCATTTTATCGTTACTGTCTGTGTTGTAGATGGGAACGAATAGAATAATCTGATTCTCCAGCAAGTGAGTTTTATCACCTAGCAAAATGTCACGCATCAGCATCATCACAACTTCTTTCCCTTCTACTTCACCAGCATGAATATTTCCCTGAATATAGATCACAAGTTTTCCGGTAGCATGCGCTTGAGCAGCAGTTGATATTTTTTCATTGGAAAGGATGGCTACCGGGATGTCTTTTCCTTCCTTACTTTTCCCCATGGAAAATACATGCAGCTTATCTGTTTTTTTCTCAAGGGCATAGAGAAAATTCATTACCTCATTATAAGTAGAGGTTTTTATAAAGTTAGATTTCTCTGGCGTGATGATTAGGTCCTCGTTCCAGGATTGCTGAGCGAGCATTGAATTTGAAAAAGAAATCAGGGTAATAACAAAAAGAAGATTTCTCATGCACAGAATGTTAAAGATTGAATTTTTGAAATGACGAAAGTGAAGGATCGCAGAGGATTATTTCTTTTTCTTTTTATCCTTCTTCTCTTTTATTTCCTCGTAATCATCGCGCTCAGCGAGTTTTTTATCATCCACATTTTTATCCAAAAACTCATTCAGTTTTTCAATGGCGAGGTTGGATTTCAATTCCCCAAACTGATCGATGGATACCTCAAAGCCACTAAGATCTTTGTGTACGCGGGGTTTGCCTTGCTTTTTGCTTGGTTTGTCGGTTTTCTTTGTCATAGGTCAGGCGGGTTTTTTAATTGTGTCCAGGGCATGCTCAAGGCGCTTTACTACTTCCTCTTTACCAAGAATTTCCATTGTCATCATGAGGTCGGGACCAGAGGCTCCCCCGGTAATGGAAAAACGAAGGGCTTGTAAAATTTTACCAGTACCAATACCTAAACTGGCAGTTACACTTTCGAGTGTTGATTTGGCAAGCTCGGCCGTAAGTGTTGTGGTGCTGGCAATTTCTTTACCATATGAAGTCAATACCTTTATGGCTTCGTCATTCCATTTCTTTGCAATCACTTGTGCATCATAAGAAATTGGGGCTTCGAAGAAAAATTTCCCCTGCAGCCAGAAATCATGGGTAAACGTAACGCGCTCTTTCATCACGGCACAAATCTTCAATGCCTTTTCTTTAGTGCAAGCAATGTTTTCTTTGGCCAGTGAATCTAATAAGTAAGATGAAAGTTCTTCGTCAGTTTTTACTTTCAGGTATTGCTGGTTGAACCATTGCGCTTTCTGGATGTCGAATCTTGCTCCCGCTTTTCCGATTCGCTCTATGGAAAATGCCTGCACCAATTCTTCCATAGAAAATAACTCTTTTTCAGTGCCGGGATTCCAACCTAAGAAGGCGAGGAAGTTGATTAGTGCATCGGGCAGATAGCCGGATTCGCGAAAGCCTTTCGCTAATTCATTTGTCTTTGGATCAGTCCAGTTCATTGGAAAAATAGGGAAGCCCATCTGGTCTGCATCACGCTTGCTCAGTTTACCATTGCCATCAGGCTTTAGTAACAAAGGCAGGTGTGCAAATTGAGGCATCTCTTTTTCCCAACCCAGAAAACGATATAGCAAAACGTGTAATGGAGCTGAGGGCAACCACTCTTCGCCACGAATTACGTGCGAAATTTTCATCAGGTAATCATCCACCACGTTGGCCAGGTGATAGGTAGGCATACCATCGGATTTCATCAACACTTTATCATCAATCTGGGCCGAATGAACTTTCACTTCGCCCCGGATCAGATCAATCAATTGTATCTCTTCATCATCGGGTACTTTTAAACGGATTACGTATGGGTCACCGGCTTCCAGTTTCTTCTTCACATCAGCGTTTGAAAGCGTGAGTGAATTATCCATCATCATGCGCGTGGTGGCGCTGTATTGCTGGTTGGAAGACCCGGTAGCTTTTAAGCGATTGCGCATAGCCTCTAATTCAGCTTCCGTATCAAAAGCATAATAGGCATTGCCTTCATCAATTAATCTTTGTGCGTATTGACGATATAAAGGTTTGCGTTCTGATTGACGGTAAGGCGCGTGGGGGCCGCCCTGAGTTACGCCCTCATCGATTTTTATTCCAACCCAGTCTAATGATTGCTTAATGTAATCTTCCGCTCCTGGCACAAATCGTCCCTGATCGGTATCCTCAATCCGCAGGATCATAGCGCCATTGGTCTTCCTGGCCAACAAATAATTATACAGGGCTGTGCGTACGCCACCAATGTGCAGGGCACCGGTAGGACTAGGTGCAAAACGAACTCGGACTTCTCTCATTTTTAATGTAAAACAGGGAGGTCAAAGGTATGAAATTCAAGGCAAGTAGTGCGTGTGAAATTTAACCACATAGGAACATAGATCACATAGGGACAAAATCAAATCGCCCATGTTGCTATTAGTTAATTCTTAAATTACTTCACCGCAATGCAGGAAATCTCAACATTCACGTCTTTGGGCAATCGACTTACTTCCACCGTTTCGCGTGCGGGAGGATTGGTTGCGAATTTCTTGCCATATGCTTCATTAACCACCGGAAACTGGCCCATGTCTTTCAAAAAAATAGTGCACTTTACTACATGCGAAAAGTCCATGCCCGCTGCGGTTAGCACCTCGCCCAGATTCTTCATTACCTGGTTGGTTTCTTCCGTGATGTTCTCGGTAAGAATCTTTCCGGTAGCTTTATCAATCGCAATCTGGCCAGAAACGAAAAGCATTGAACCTACTTTGATAGCCTGACTGTAAGGGCCAATAGGCTCAGGGGCATTGGCGGAATAAATAATTTCTTTTGACATAAGGCGGTGTGTATTACTTTTGATCAAATATCGAAAATCAATTGACCCAGAACAATCCGACCTGAAATGAATATTTTAGTAATTGGTGATGAGATTAATCGGGCGGAGTGTCAGCAGAAATTCGGGACTGGGCATATATGGCACCACGTACTGAATCGCAAAGATGCCACTGTGGCATTAAGTACATCCGAAGTCGTTTTTGATTTTCTGTTAGATCATTCTGCAGATTCAATGCTGATCTATAAAGGCAAGATCAATCTTAAAGTCTTTTTAAATACTTCGCTGATTACACTGCAATCTCTTTTGAAGACGGCAGATAGCAGTTCTTATTTCTTTGGCTTTTGCGGACTCCCCACGTTCTTAAATCGCGACTTGCTTGAAGTGAGCATTCTTAAGGAGAGTGGTTTGCTTTTTCTTGATGAGATCTGTAAAAAGCTGAACACAAAATATGCGCGGGTAGCAGATAGTGTTGGTTTGGTAACGCCCCGCATCATTTGTATGATTATTAATGAAGCCTACTACACAGTAGAAGAAGGTACCGCCACACGAGCTGATGTTGATCTAGCGATGAAACTCGGTACCAATTACCCATATGGACCATTTGAGTGGGGTCAGAAAATTGGCCTTAGAAACGTTTATGATTTGCTGAAAGCCGTGCACACAGCCTCACAAGATGAGCGTTACCTGATTTGTCCGATGTTAAAACAGGAAGCAGGTCGATAATTTTCTTTATTTCTTCTCATACCTGAAATCGCACTTGCTTGCTCCCAGTGCTATGGTACCGGATCGATGCATGGTGAGCCCGGCCATTGACGTTGTGATGTAATCAATTTCGCAAAGCAGGGGTGTATATTTTTGCTGGCCATGTTTATTGTACAGTTTGCAGATACCGCATTCCAGAATGTCGATGCCATAGCCTAAGCCCAGCGTTTCTTTTTTATCCGTAAGGACACGAACAGCAAATCCATCGGGGTGCGATCGCTGACCTACCCTTTTTTGCATTTGCCGGATAAAAAATTTTCCAAACCATGAATCGATCATTTTTACGGGCAGTTTTTTCAACATGCGTTGCAAGGCATTTTTAGGCCTTACATATTCATTTGCGATACCCAATAGTAGTGCTCTTATTTTTTCTATTGATTCACCGTTCTTATTCAACACCTCAATAGTTGCCAGAAAGTAGGCGGCTATTTCCATCCTGCGGTCAACGGGGTTTTTAGAGGTCTTTGCAAATTGGATGTCCGGTTGGATTCTTTTGAAAGCAGTTTCAATGTCTGCTATTAAGTGTGCAGCAGTTTGCGGATATTCTTTCCGAATGGCTTCATGGAAATATTTTCTAAACTTTCCCATAGTAAAAGTCACTTAAACATCTTTTGTCAGTTTGAGTAATCCATAGCCGCTGGCCAGACCTGCTGTAAATGACATAAGTAAGTAAGCGGTCTGACCGCTGGATATACTCGCAAACCAGCGGTGTGACCGCTCTGTCATTGGCTGGCTCTCCCTGTCTGCCGAATCCGTCAGTTGGCGGAACAGACAGGGAAAACTCAAGATACAAATCTCACAACACAATTGTGCGAAAGGTAAGGTTGACCCGTGGGCTTTTTACTTTAGTTGTTGGTGGGAGCCGGTGCAGCCAATTGGTTTGGGTGGTACCTTTCATCACCAGCAAACTTCCCTGTTCCAATAAAACTGAAACAGTTTCCTTCGTTTCCTTATGCTTGAATGAAAATTTCCTCTCAGCACCAAAACTCAGCGAGGCAATAGCCGAGTTAAGTCCTAATGTTTTTTCATCATCGCTGTGCCAGGCCATGCCCTCCTCCCCGGTGTGATAGAGATTCAGCAGACAGGAGTTGTACCTAAAGCCACTGATTTT
>DAOOCD010000032.1:0-6516 GCA_035408225.1 Cyclobacteriaceae bacterium
AGATCCGGCATAATGGTACCTATACAACAGGTTATCTGCATATGTCAAAAATTGCCAGCGGAATAACTGCTGGTACGAGGGTGCGCCAAGGACAAACGATAGGATATGTGGGCAGTACAGGATTAGCCACCGGCCCGCATTTATGTTATCGCTTTTGGAAAAACGGAGTTCAGGTGGATGCCCTTAAAGTTGAATTGCCACCTTCACAACCGGTGAAACCTGACTATTTCCAATCTTTCGAAAAAGTAAAAGAAGATCTTATAAAACGTTTGCAATTAATTCCTTTCCCCTCAAATTCTTCGGAAGTAGAGGTTGCTGCCCGCTGATTTGATTATTCCAGCAATTTTCCTGTTACTTTTTTGTTTATAAGGTAACTTACGGCTGTCCCCGTTGGCATTTTATCGAGTTGAATCTATGCACAGGTTTGTTCTAACCTTACTATTTTTATTATTGGCGCTTTTGGGCTGGACGCAAAAAGTGGGTCTTGTGTTGAGTGGAGGCGCTGCTAAAGGTATTGCTCATGTGGGCGTGCTTAAAGCTCTGGAAGAAAATGAAATCCCGATCGATTACATTGTAGGAACCTCGATGGGTGGAATCATCGGAGGTTGTTATGCTGCGGGCATGAGCCCTAACCAAATCGAAGAAATTGTTCTTTCAAAAGAGTTTTTACTCTGGGTAAATGGTAAGTTGGAAGAGGGACACAATTATTACTTTGCCCGCAAAGATGATGATGCATCTTTTCTCAGGCTGAACTTATCCCTCGATTCCACTTTTTCAATCTTATTCAACACCAGTATAGTTAACGACTTGTCGCTAAACTTTGCATTGGCAGAAACATTCGCCCAGCCTTCGGCCATAGCTAAAAATAACTTTGACAGTTTGTTTGTTCCGCTTCGGGTGGTTGCATCTGATATCTTTACGCAATCAGAGGTTATACTCTCCAAAGGTTCTCTTAGTGATGCATTACGCGCCACGCAAACTGTTCCATTCTTCTATAACCCGATTCGCATAGATGGAAAATATCTTTTTGATGGTGGCGTGTATAATAATTTTCCTGTGGATGTTGCCTTGAAGGAATTTACTCCGGATGTAATTATTGGCAGCAATGTCTCTTCAAAGATTTATAAAGAATATCCTTATGGCGAAGACGAAAAGCTCATCTCGCGATCGCTTTTGTACATGCTTCTTGATAATTCTGATCCGTCAGAAATTCCTCCTTCAGGGATTTATATCCAGCCTAATATCTTACGCTATACTTCTTTCGATTTTGCTAAAGCACGCGCATTAATTGACAGCGGTTATTTACAAACCATCAGGCAGATGGAAGAAATCAAACAAAAAATAAACACCCGGAGAACCTGTGAATCAGTGGCCGAGGCCCGTAATAAATTCAACAACAAAAGCGCCCCACTATTAGTCGACCATATTCAATTTGATGGGTTCAGTCGTAATCAGCAAAAATTCATTAATCGCTTTTTCAATAGTGGTAAACGTCCGCTTTTATTCAGTGAAATAAAATCAGGGTTCTATCATCTCGTGTCACATGATTATTTTAACAATCTCTATCCGGGCTTTGTATTTAATACTCAAAAGCAAAATTTCAATTTCAGTCTCACCAAACGGCCGCAAAATAATTTTCAAGTCGATTTTGGTGGAGTTATCGCCACCCGAAACATCAGTAATATCTATCTCGGTATGAATTACTATTATTTTAACCGGACCCTGACACATTTCAATGCAAACTTCAATGCTGGTAATTTTTATAAATCCGCACAAGTGAAAGCCCGGATAGATATCCCAAACCGTGGTCAATTCTATTTAGAGCCAATTGCTACTTTTAACAAATGGGATTTTCTACAGGGAAACGATCTGGTAGTGAAGAACTTTTCTCCTACTGTACTCTTCCGCATCGATCGGAAAATTGGAGTAGCATTGGGAATTCCGGTTGGAAAAAACTACAAAATGACTCTTGAGGGTTCTTATCTGAACAACCGGGATCAATACTTAAATACTGATGTCCTGACCTCCACTGATACTTTGGATGTATTGCGCTTAAGCGGAAGCCGGGCAGGAGTGGAATTTAATTCTAACACACTTAACCGAAAACAATACGCATCAACAGGAAAATCTTATTCTTTCTCAGTCGATTGGTTTGGAGTTGTTGAGAACTACGAACCAGGCAACACCTCAATACTTACTGAGCCACAATCAAAGTATCACTCATGGATGCGCGCTAAAGTATCCTTAGAACAGTATTTCAAAAAAGGGATTTATAGTTCGGGGTACATTTTCGAAGGTGTTCTGTCGAACCAGCCAGTATTTACAAACTACATGGGTACGATTATTAATGCAACGGCCTTTAATCCTATTCAGGACAGTAAAACTTTACTGCTTCAAAATTTTCGGGCATTCAATTATGTTGCAGGGGGATGGAGAAACGTATTCACAATTCGTAAAAGTCTTGATTTCAGATTAGAAGGATATCTATTCAAACCTTTTGAGGCCATCGGGATGTCACAAACCCAGGAAGCCACATTGAATGGCGACCTCACAAAAGTTTACTTTGCCGCAACCGCTGGTCTTGTTCTTCACTCTACCGTAGGGCCTATTAGCCTGAGTGTAAATTATTATGATGACAGGGAAAACGAACTGGGCGTACTGCTGCATGTAGGATTTCTGCTCTTTAATAAAACTTCAATGGAGTGATTGGCTTAAAACAAGCCACTTAATCAAATTTTGGTTCGATAAGAATCGCCTTGATTGATGTAATTATTTCCCCCTTTTTCAATTTTTAGCTATGTTTAACCTTTAATTTAAATGCCTGGCTATACCCCTGAGTATTATATATGAGAAAAATTCTATTAATCCTGTGTCTTACTATTGCAGGAATTCAATTCTCAAAAGGTCAAACAGTTCAATGGGCTTCAAAAGTTCTTGAGTTTTCATCTGAGCTAACACCAGTTCAATACTCTGCACAACAAGCCCTTGGCTTACCCAATGTGTTACCCGCAGGTGGCCAGAACCCAGCGGCCTGGACCCCGGATAAGCCGAAGCGCACAGAGTTCATCAAATTAGGGTATGATAATCCTATACAGATTCAGCAAATTGCCATTGCAGAATCTTACAATCCAGGCGCGCTTTTCAAAGCTTATTTGTACGATGAGGCTGGTAAAGAGTATCTCGTGCATACTTTTAATCCGATGGTAGTTCCCTTGCAAGGCCGAATGTTAAATGTGTTCGTTGAAAAAACTACTTATAAAGTAGCTGCCGTAAAACTAGAGTTCGATGGCAGCGCACTGCCAGATTACTTTTCGCTAGATGCGGTGGCCATTTCGGATTCTCATATTCCCATAATTGCAAGCATAGATTTACCTGAACTTCTCAGCAAAGGCCTGGTAGTAGAAAGACTTGATGCCAATGTAAATAGTGACTTTAGTGAGTACAACCCATTGCTCTCACCAGATGGAAAGACTCTTTACTTTAGCCGCAAAAATCATCCTGAAAATAGTGGTGGCACCAGTGATAAAGAAGACATCTGGTATTCAGAATTAGGGTCGGATGGCAAGTGGTCATTAGCAAAAAACATGGGGCCCCAATTCAATAACGGCCAACCTAATTTTGTCAACACAGTAGCCGCTACACCCGATGGGAAAGCCGTGGTTTTGTTACTTGGAAATAAGTATCTCGATAAAGGCAAAATGGTTGCCGGGGTTTCTATCAGTAACAATATTGGAGGCAAATGGAGTGATCCCAAACCTATCGAAATTAAAAACGATTACAACTACAATGAGAAAGCCAACTACTTTCTGGCTAATACCAGAAAGTCATTACTAATGTCTGTAGAACGTGAGGATACCCAGGGTGGACGTGATCTTTATGTGAGTTTCGAGAAGGATGACAGTACCTGGACAGAACCACTCAATCTGGGCAAGGTTATTAACACGGTTAGTGAGGAGTCTGCACCTTTCCTTGCGTCTGATGACAAAACTTTATACTTCTCATCGAATGGATTCAGTGGCTACGGAGGCAGTGATGTGTATATGTCTAAGCGCCTTGATGACACCTGGACTAACTGGTCTTCCCCTGAAAATCTGGGACCCGATATCAATACTAAATTAGATGATTTATTTTTCAATATCCCTTCAACCAGTCAGTATGCGTATTATTCACGTGGCGTCACCGCAGATAATTCTGACATCTTCCGCGTGAAGATGCCGATGTTCATGACTCCGGAGCCGATTGTTATTGTAAAGGGAAAACTGATCGATGCAAAAACAGGCCAACCGATTGGCGCAAAAATTATTTATGAAAGACTGTCTGACGGCAAGGAGGTTGGAGTTACATACTCTGATCCGGTTACTGGTGAATATGAAATTCACTTACCTGGTGGACAGCAGTACGGGTTCAGGGCTGAAGCTAAGGATCACATTTCCGAGAGCCAGAATCTTGACTTACGTGAATACACAAAAGATGGAGCCGTAGCAGTGAAAGACATTACTCTTGCTCCTATTGGAGTGGCCCTGGTTGAGGAGAATGCAAAAATTACACTTAACAACATCTTCTTTGATTTTGATAAAGCCATTCTCAAAAAAGAATCATTCCCCGAACTTAATCGTATTGTGACCTTGATGAAGGAGCGGCCTACCCTGCAAGTGGAAATTTCCGGACATACAGATCCGGTTGGTCCGGATGCCTATAACCTCAGTCTATCGGAACGAAGGGCAAAATCTGTATCGCGCTATCTGGCGGAACAGGGGGTTGCTGTTGAGCGAATCACCACCACCTTTTTTGGAGAAACACAGTTGATCGATAAGAGCAACACCAGAGAAGGCAATCGCAAAAATCGCAGAGTTGAATTTAAAATCTTAAAGATGTAACCATGAGAGTTATTTCTTTCTTTCTCTTTTTCTCTTGTTGTTTGACCGTTTTCGGGCAAGCTCCCGACACGCTGATTTATGCGCAGGGCAAGATTGTAAATGCCCTAACTAAAGAGCCGGTGTTTGCTCGCATCTCGTATCAAAGTCTGCCTTACGGAAGTAAAGTGGGCTTCCTTTCAGGAGTTTCTTTTTCATTTCCTCTTTATGATGGCGAGAAATACTCTATAATCGTAGAGGCTGCAGGCTTTGCACCCTCCAAGTATATGCTTGATCCTGCAGAAGCTAATGGCGAGCGAAGAGTTATCAAGGATATTGAGTTGAATATTCCATCTGGAGCAGCAAATAATGCCGAAACTACCCACACGGTAGGAAAAGTAATGCGCCTGGATGATTTGATCTTTGATGCCGGTAAAGCAAAGATAGCACCCTCTTCCTATTCGGAATTGGATGAAGTTGCCTTGATGCTGAAGAATAATCCGCGCATGGTTATTCAGTTAGAAGGCCACACAGATACACGGGGCGATGCAAAATTAAATCTGAAGCTATCTCAGGATCGCGTAAATGCTGTGAAGTCATACCTTATCTCCAAAGGTGGAAACAAGAATAAAATAAAAACAAAAGCTTTTGGCGGTAATCAACCTCTAAGCCTGGAAAATACAGAAGAGGCTCATGCATTGAATAGAAGAGTTGAACTTCGGGTTCTCGAAAACTAGCGAGACGCAATTACAGAACTTGAGTTTCTTAAATATTTAACAAAGGGCCTGATCAGGTCCTTTTTTAACTCCTCGTTAAGATTGCTGGCTACCACCGATTTTACAAGTATTACAGCAAATTCAGAGGTACGGGGTGATTCATAAATTCTTCTTGCCTGATCTAATTTAACAGCGCATTTTATCAGGTCTTTATTATTGTAGGCAATAACTGCCTGGTTGAATATGAGCAGGCCTGTGAGTTGTTTAGGGTTCACAATCTGATAAAGATTTAAATTGTATTGATAGTGATCTTTATCAGACTGGGAAGGGTTGATAAATAGCTTGTTATTCCTGTAGTTTGAAATTCGCTGCTCAATTTGTTTAGGATCAGTAACAATTCCATTGTATTGATCAGTCGATTCAAGTAGTACCGGACCCGCCTCTGTTTCTACCGAAAGAAAGATGTGGTAGTTCGTCTCGATAATTTTGTAGTCAAAATTAAATTCTTGCAACACTATTGTTAAAAAAGTTGTTGCGCTCAAACAATCATAGTTGCCACTTTCAAATATTTCTGAAAACTGTGCATAGGGTTTATAGGTATCAAAGAACTTTTTATAAGATTCACGAAAAATCAGACGCACGAAATCCTGATCAGAATATCTTTCTCTCTTTTTATGGAGATTCACTACAAATCCATCTATTCTTTGGGTTATCCCAACAGGGTCTGTAGCCGGATAACTTTCTAGCAAATCCGTAAGCAACTCAGAATGCTGAGCCGTCCCAATCAAGGGCGTCCCAATCAAAAGGCATAAGAGAAGCATCCGATACATTACCTGAATGTTAAACTTGATAACATAAATTTAACATTCAGGTAACATAAGTCAACTCACCATAACATAATGTTAATATTGAAATTGACTGAAAAGCGGATATTTTAATCAAAAAGG
>DAOOCD010000032.1:6616-18590 GCA_035408225.1 Cyclobacteriaceae bacterium
TATATAATTCACTCATCTAACACCATTTTAACAACCTCTACGTTGCATGTTAGTTAATGGAGACAACTACCGTTATGGTTCGGGATTTGCTAATTTTGCTATCCATTCAAATTATTGAATTACTATGAAAATTGTGAAGAAAGTTCTTATTGGTCTGGGTGTGTTTATTATCATTTTAGTAGCTGCTGCCTTCATTATTCCTATTGTATTCAAAGACGATATCAAAGCCGCTATAGACAAGGAACTCACAAAAAGTATAAACGCTGATGTTCTTTTTGATGTGAATGATTTTGATCTCACGCTGTTCAGAAACTTTCCAAATGCAACTATTGAAATAAAAAATTTAGGGGTTTTTAATCGGGCTCCGTTCGAAGGCGTTCCCCTCTTTGTGGTTGAAGAATTAGCCGTTGAAATAAACCTGAAAGATGTCCTTTTTGGAGATCAGCTTAGATTAAAAGGCATCACCCTGGTTAAGCCTCAGATTACGATAAAGGTTCTAAAGGATGGCCGTGCAAATTATGATATCACTTTTCCTTCTGTTGATACCGTTAGCGTTGTCGCTGAAGAATCGAGTCAGTTTTCATTTGGGATTGATCATTGGGCAATTAGTAGTGGTCAACTTATTTATGACGACCAATCTATTCCCTTTTATACTTCGCTGCGCGGCTTAAATCACTCTGGCAGTGGTGATTTTAATGAAAGGGAGTTTGATCTCAATACTCATACTCAGGCCGATTCACTTACCGTTGAGTACGATGGTGTTGAATACCTAACTAACAAACGAGCCGAAATAGATGCTACTATCGGCATAAGCGAAGAATACACGCGCTATACATTTAAAGACAATACCACCAAACTCAATGACTTTGTTATGAGCGCGGCCGGATGGTTTAAAATGAATGAGAATGATTATGGTATGGATCTTCAATTCAAAAGTCCAGAAAATACCTTTAAGAGTCTATTGTCACTCGTTCCGGGAATCTATACCAAAGACTTTTCCAGTATTGAAACCAAAGGCGATTTGTCTTTTGCTGGTTTTGTAAAAGGAACCTATAGCGATACGAAGATGCCCGCCTTTAACCTGGCATTGAACGTAAACGAGGCCATGTTTAAATATCCCGACTTACCAACAGCAATCTCCAACATCAATTTGGATTTATTGATAGACAATAAAACCGGAGTAATTGAAAATACGCTGGTGGATTTGAAAAAACTCCATCTGGATTTTGGAGCCAATCCGGTGGATGCGCGTTTGCTGATCGAGAACTTAAAAGATTACCGAATGGATGGTAATGTAAAGGCTTCACTCAATCTGGCTGAACTGGGTAAGATGTTCCCTTTAGAAGGCCTTGAAATGAAGGGTCTTTTCTCTATTAACGCCTCCGCAAAAGGCGTATACGATAGTTTGAAAAAAATTATTCCTGCAATTAATGCCTCGATGTCGTTAGCTGATGGATATGTAAAGTCATCTGAGTTTCCATTACCACTAGATGATGTGCATTTCAATTCTTCTGTTCAAAATTCAAGCGGCAAAATGGCCGAGACCTTGATTACAGTAAAAGATTTTAGTATGCTGATGGATGGCGAAAAGTTCAAAGCCGACCTTGTTCTACAAAATCTGGACGATTATACCTGGGATGTTAAAGCAAATGGAGGAATTGATCTTGAGAAAATCACCAGAATCTTTCCTGTAGAGGGAATGACTCTGGCAGGAAAAGTAAAAGCTGATATTCAGACAAAAGGAAAATATTCCGACCTGGAGGCCAGTCGATACGAGAAATTACCCACTAGTGGGACCGCATCCCTTAAAGATTTCAAATACAATTCGAAAGACCTTCCTTATTCTGTTACGGTGAGTCAATCAGAGGCTGTGTTTGATCCTAAGAAGATTGAATTGAAAAACACAACAGGGACAATTGGTAAAAGTGACTTCGCGGTAACCGGAGCTATCAACAATTACATAGGCTACCTGTTTGGACCCAACGAAACCATAAAAGGAACGTTGAATTTTAATTCAACACTTTTAGATCTCAATGAATTCATGACTGAATCCGAAGAAACGACTACCTCTTCAGATACTGCTAGTGTTGGAGTTATTCCGGTTCCTCAAAACATTGACTTCCTGCTTCACTCAAACATCAAAACAGCCAAAATGATGGATTTCACCATCACCAATGCTGTTGGGGATATTATTGTAAAAGACGGGGTCGCCAACCTGGATGGCATAAAGTTCAACTTGCTGGGGGGCGACTTTGTTGTTAATGGTACGTACAACACAAAAGACATTAAACATCCGCTTTACGATTTCGGACTTAAGATCGAAAACCTATCAATACAACAGGCCGCTAGTTCATTCTCTATTGTACAAACATATGCTCCCATTGCAGGTTTGGTAAGTGGTAATTTCGGTACAGATTTTAAAATGAGCGGTGAGTTGGGTCAGGACATGATGCCTAACATGGGTACCATCAATGGAAGTGGGTTAATCAAAATAGCGCAGGCTGCACTGACGCAATCGAAACTGGTTTCAAGTGTTACCTCCTTAACAAAACTGGATGATGCCGATAAAGTAACTTTAAAAGATGTGCTGATGTCGGCATCGATTAAAGATGGTCGATTAAGTGTTAAGCCTTTTAATGTAAAGTTTGGTGACTACTTAACGAATATCAGCGGTAGTACGGGGCTTGATGGGTCTATTGCTTATATGCTTAAGATGAATGTGCCTGCAGGAAAACTGGGTTCACAGGTACAAGGCTTCATCAATCAAAACACAGGTGCCAACAATCCAACCTCCGAAATCCCGATTACGATTGGTTTGGGCGGCACTTATAAAGATCCTAAGACCACATTAATGACGCAAGAACAACAGGCCCAGGTAAAAGAAGCTGTAACTGCTGCTGCCGAAGAAAAGGGCAATCAAGCTGTGCAGGATGTTTTGGCAGGGAAAAAGCCAGAGGAGGCACTTAATAATTTACTGAATCCTAAAAAAGATACTACGAAAGCAAATCCAGCGACACCAAATGATTCAACCAAAACGGATGTAAAACAAGAAGCACAAAAAGTATTGGAGGATAAGTTGCAAAACCTGCTCAAGAAGAAGAAGAAAAATTAATGTGGCCTATTTTAAAAGAGGTCCAAGGTTGGGTGATCCAGTTTTAGCCTTAACGTTGTGATTACAATTTTACTTTTGGCAGGACATTTTACTTTATCTTTCTCAACTCAATTCCTGTAAAGAATCCATCTTTAATTAAGGCCATAAGTTGTGTTGGGGTAGGATTGATCTGGTAAAATGTATCGTCATTACGATCAATTTGTTTAACAGGAACTTTCCTGGAAATCTTCCGAAGCGTCTCTTTGCGCTTCGAATCATCCTGGATATCGATCGACATAAATTCCAATACCCCGGGTGACTTTTCCTTTACTAATCGAAGTACCCATTGATCGCCCTCTTTAAAATTTACGAAGTAATAGTTTTGATAAAACTTTACCACCAATGTATCACTGAGTCTTCCTTTTCCAAGCCAATCTTTGTCCTCCTTATCTTTAAAATGGTAGCCCCACGATTCAATGATCAGTGTATCACCAATTTCACCGGTGGCCTTATCCCGGGTAGCATAAGGGCCTCTTATTGCTAATGGCACCTCCTTTAAAGACGCAATACCTGCTGGCTGTGGCTCCCGAAAGGTGACTTCTTTGCAGGAGTACAGGAGCATTGACCAAAACAAAAGAAGAATCAGCAGCCGCATGCCTACTATTACGAGTTAAATCGAGACTAAGTTATCAAATTAACACATTCAATTGCGAATGTATAAGTCACCCTGCCTTGTGTACGCTAGCCTGAGGCGAGGAATTCTCGCCATCATTTTTGTCATTAGATTATTCTTATCTACAATAATCTCAGGGGCATCCTGAATAAATGACTGATCGACCCTGACCACGTTTTCAAAGTAGTCGGGATCTGTAAATACCGGCTCGGCAAGTTGCCAATCATAGAAGTGCGAGGCCAGTCGATTTGATTCATACAAACCCCAATCGGTTCCTAATACCAGTACTCGCTTTCCTTTAATCTGGTTTGAATAGGCCGACTTTGATGGGAACAGGTTATTGTATCCAATCCCTCCAATTTTCTGATAGCGTGCCAGATAACTTGTTATTAATATTCCTCCAACGAACAGCCAAATCATCATTTCTCCAATCCACTTTCTCCTGATCAGCAAAAAGTAATGGCTGGTGAAGTAGGCCAATGGAGGAGCAAATGTGATAACCCGTGATGGACTCATCTTGCCCGATAAAATTAATTCTACAATGGCAATCAATAACCAAACAAACATGATTTGCAAAAGTTGAGACTGGTATTTGGTTAGGCGTGCTTCACGATTAAGCATCACGAGGGAAAAGATAAAATAGACAATTGGAATAGCTGAGAGATAAACCATGGATGAAAGGGTGATGAGATTACCCGATATCCACTCATTCCCCAGATAAAAGTTACTCCAGAGCGCATCGAAATTCCCGCTTACATAATAAACAACCACCAGCAATGCATGGGGTAGCAAAAATCCAAATATTAAAATCAATGCTTTACGTATAGTAAGGCGTGTGAAAAGGATGAGTATAATTAGGGTTCCGGGTAAAAAAACAGAATAGCTTAATACGATGAGTGACGCGATACCGAGGTAAATGCCCAAATGAAGTAAAATACTATCTTGTTGAATTCTGAATTCCACTTCCTGGAAAAGTTTATTCAAAGCAAATAGTAGAAACGTGGAGGCAAGCAACTCCCCGGTTAGAGAAAGCATATCAAATGAAAAAAAACAAAGCACTCCAAAAACCAATGCCGGCAAATATGTGCTTTCGTTCTGTGCTTTATTATTGATAAGTAAAATGGCAAAAAATGCTCCCTGGAAAAAAATGATTAGTAATGAAAGAATATGTCTGGCCGTCAGCGAGCGATCAAAAAGCAAGTCAATCCACCCAAAAAACCAGGAAGCTAATGGTGGCGTACTGGTCATTAATTGAGTATAGAGACTTTTCCCATCATTTAACGACTCACCCAAAACGATGGCTCTTAATTCATTTAACGTAATGCCCACGGGGTCTAAGAACAGGGCAAGGCTTATAAGAACGAGCATAATGAATATGCCCAAAAGCCGATAAGGATCATTAACACGAAAAATGCGAAGCAACACAGGCGTTTAATTGTTGCGCAAATAAAATAAAAAAGTTGACAGTCTTTGCCAATATAAAATGTAGCCGCTAATCTTAGTATCTTTGCGCTATGAGCGGTACCGTGAGACAACAGAAGTACAGTAAGTTGATTCTGAAAGAATTAAGCGACATTTTCCTTAAAGATAAGAGAGGGATTATAGGAAATGTATTTATAACGATTGCTGATGTAAGAATGAGTCCGGATCTAAGCGTGGCTAAAGTCTACTTAAGTATGACGCTCGCAAAAGACAAAAAAGCTGTTTTGGACAATATAGAATCTCATAAAAGTGAAATCAGAAAAGCATTAGGCGACCGGATCCGCAATCAGGCACGTATCATACCGGCCCTTGTGTTTTTTATTGACGAAATTGAAGAGAATGCACAGCGCATGGAAGATCTGATTAAAAACCTGCACATTCCCAAAGAAAGCAAAGATGAGTAGGGGAAACACTTTATAACTATTGTAACTTTCATTTGAATCTCTCCCTCTTCATAGCCAGACGATATTTTCTTTCAAAAAGAAAGAAGAATTTTATCAATATCATTTCATTGCTTTCCATGATTGGAATTGCGTTCTCAACCGCAGCACTAATCATCGTGCTTTCAGTTTTTAATGGATTGGAAGGATTGCTTCGTTCGCTTTACTCCTCGTTTGATCCTGAAATTAAAATTGAACTAAAGAAAGGCAAGTCATTTGAAGTAACTCCAGAGCTTATTTCAAAAGTTCAAGCCATTGATGGCATTCGTATTGTTACTGAAGTTATTGAGGATTATGCCTATGTACGTTATCGGGATGCCGACATGGTAGTAACGATGAAGGGCGTCAGCGATAATTTTATTGATCAGCACAGGCTGGACGATCACCTTGCTGACGGGCGGCTGGTGTTAAAAGAAAACGACATTGATTATGCCATCATTGGCCGCGGAGTGCAATACGCATTATCTGTAGGGGTCAGCGAAAATCTATTTCCACTTCAGATATTCTACATTAAAAATATGAAGTCTTCTTCATTGGATCCTTCTCAATTATATGCGCGTAAATCCATTGAACCGGGAGGTGTCTTCTCGATTGAAAAGAACTATGATGAAAACTACATATTCGTTCCCCTGCAGTTTGCTCAAGACTTGCTCAATTATGGCAATAAGAGGACCTCGCTGGAAATTCAAACTGATAAAAATTCTGACTTGAAAAGTGTTCAACAAAAAATTAGCCAGGTAGTAGGCGAAAATTTTAATGTGCTTACCAACGAAGAACAACACAAGGACTTATATCGGTTATTAAAAATTGAAAAACTGTTTACGTTCGTTGCCTTAACACTACTTATACTGGTAGCATCCATAAATATTTTCTTCTCTCTTATGATGCTGGCGCTTGATAAGAAAAAAGACATCTCTATTCTGTTTGCATTGGGTGGTCACGATCACCTGATTCGAAAAATCTTTCTAAGTGAAGGGGCTTTGATTGCTTTTATCGGAGCCATCTCCGGCCTGGTTCTTGGAGGCGGAATTTGCTGGTTGCAGGATACATTTGGACTGGTGGGTATGGGCATGGAAAACGCCATTGTATCAAACTACCCGGTCAAAATGAGGCTTGCTGATTTTGTATTAACATCTGTCGTTATTGTTTGCATCACTATACTTGTTTCCTTTTATCCGGCCCGCCTGGCGGCCCGATCATACTCAATCGAGTCGTTGTAGGATGTAATTATTAAGCATGATTTGAGGCTAAATCATCAATAATTATTTGCCAAAAATGCCTATTTTGCAATTCTGCTTATTCTGTAAAGTGCCCAAAATGAGCCTTTTCGAACTCTTTTGAAACTTGGGGCATCTTATCGAACCAGTAGTTAAGGTAAATCAACGCCATGAAAGTTTCGGCCGCCCAGCCTTTTCAAATCATTTACTCGCTGTACCAGCACGAGTACCTGGGCTATATTTTTGAATCTTTTATTGTCCATCTTGATGAGAAGGGCAAGCTCACTTACCAGCATCAGAACATTTCTCATAAAAACGCTCGCGAATTTTCGAAAGGACTTGATGACCGAGATTTCGAGTTAATCGAAATGATGGATAGCATGAGCCAGGATGCAGTACTCAGGCATTTTTCGAAAAAAATAATGAAGCCCGATGAGTTTTTCAGCAAAATCTTCAAAAAAGATAAAGGCGATGAACTTCTGCAAGAGCAGATAGAGGCTTTTATGGAAAAGCGAAGGGCAGCCGTATTGGAAAAAATGAAAGGCAAAATGCTTTTCGAAATGGGCAACGATGGCGAGCCTACCTGGCGTAAAGTTGAAGTTCTTGAAAAACGGGCTAGCATACAGTTTCATTTCCGAAGAAGTGATGAAAATACCAATTACTATCCTACGATTACCTATGAAGGAAAACGAATAGATATTCCCGATCCAGGGGCATACCTCATTTGTAAGCAGCCTGCCTGGATGGTGCTGAATGGCAAACTCTATGGATTTGAAAAATCGGTGGATGGCAAAAAGCTACTGCCTTTTTTAAGTAAGAAGCACGTAGTGATTCCCAAAAATCTTGAAGAGACGTATTACAATCGGTTTGTTGCGCCCCTGATTGCTTCTTTCGATGACATTGAGGCACATGGATTTGAAATCAACAAGAACGAGTACGATCCCCATCCGCTCCTTACTATTTCTGAACTACCTCCCGCAAGTTCAAAAGATGTTCCATCCTTATTTGGTGCCGCGGGGTCAGAAGAAGGAGTAAGCAATGATGAAGCCGGTAAAATTGTTTTTGACCTTTCGTTCAAATATGGAAAGCATCGTTTTCGCGGAGATGCCTTTGGCCCTGTCAGTGTTACAGTCGAGAAAAAAGAAAATGATTACGTCTTTCACAGGGTAAAGAGAAACACAGAGGCTGAAAAGAAGTATGCGCAGACCCTCATCAAATTAGGCTTGCCCTTACGGGGATTTCGAACGGCCGTTGACAAGGCACAAGCTTTTTCATGGCTCAATGAAAATCGTGTGAACCTGCTTAACCTCGGCTTTGAAGTAAGTCAGCCAGACAATCGTGATAAGAAATATTTTGTTGGTAAGGCGGTAATAGAATTAGAGGTAAAAGAAAACATAGATTGGTTTGATATCCACGCCAAAATTCGCTTTGGTGAATATGAGATCTCTTTCAAAGAACTTCGCAAACTTATTCTCAAAAAGAAAGTTGAGTTCAAGCTTCCCAATGGTGAAATCGCAATCATTCCTGAAGCATGGCTGATAAAATACGGTGACTTATTCGCCATGAGCGAAACCCACGGAGATCATGAGAAACCTGTGTTAAAAAAGCATCATATTAATCTGCTGCGCGAACTTGAAGAAGGCAACCTGGCAAAGGTTCACATGAGTGAGCGCCTTCGCAATCTTCAATCATTCAGTGGCATTAAAGATTACCCGCTTCCGGAAAAATTTGTGGGGACACTTCGCCCATATCAAAAAGCAGGTTATAACTGGCTGCGCTTTCTCAATGAGTTTCACCTGGGTGGCTGTTTGGCCGATGACATGGGTCTCGGAAAGACTGTTCAGACATTAGCATTGCTTCAAGCAGAAAAAGAAAGAGGTAATGCAGGAACGTCTCTGTTGATCATGCCTACTTCCCTTATTTATAACTGGGAAATGGAAGCAAGCAAATTCACTCCTGAGCTAAAGATTTTAACCTACACGGGTACGCTTCGAAACAAAGACATTAGTCGTTTCAGTAAATATGATGTGGTGCTGACCTCCTATGGTATCACACGCCTGGATGTAGAACTCTTTCAAAAATTTTATTTCAACTATATCATACTTGACGAATCGCAAGTAATAAAAAACCCAGGCAGCAACATCGCCAAGGCGGTGATTGAGCTTAAGTCGCGCTACAAGCTAACGCTCACCGGTACCCCGCTTGAAAATACAACCCTTGATTTGTGGTCTCAGATGACTTTCATTAATCCTGGACTATTGGGCGGTCAGACTTTTTTCAAAAATGAATTTCAGGTGCCTATTGAGAAAAGACACGATGAGGTGAAGGTGAAAAAACTTAATTCAATCATTAAACCCTTTATGTTGCGCAGACTCAAGTCGCAGGTAGCAACCGATCTGCCTGAGAAAGTAGAGAACATCTACTATACAAACATGACGGTTGAACAGGAAAAGAAGTATGAAGAGGCTAAGTCTTTTTATAGACATAAAATTCTTGACCTGATCGATAAAGAAGGCATCAATAACACGCGAATGATGATCCTTGAAGGATTGACCAAGTTGCGTCAGCTTTCCAATCATCCTAAAATGATTGACCCACGGTATGAAGGTGATTCTGGTAAACTTGAAGACGTTTCGCATATGCTGGAGAATGCCCTGTTAGAGGGGCACAAGGTGCTTGTGTTTAGTCAGTTTGTAAAGCATCTTGAGATTATCAAGGAAATGTTGAAGGGGCGTAAAATTCCGTTTGCCTATTTAGATGGTTCCAGCAACGATCGAAAAGAGCAGGTGGAACGATTTAACAAAGATGAGAATCTGAAGGTGTTTCTTATTTCCATTAAGGCTGGTGGCTTAGGATTAAATCTTACCGAAGCTGACTATGTATTCATTTTAGATCCGTGGTGGAATCCGGCCGTTGAGGCACAAGCCACAGACCGCGCGCATCGCATTGGTCAAAAGAAGAAGGTGTTCAGTTATAAATTTATTACCCGCAATACGGTAGAGGAGAAAATTCTTACCCTGCAAAAGCACAAATTAAAACTTTCTGAAAACCTGGTGCAGAGCGAGGAGAATGTAATCAAGTCTCTTTCAAGAGAAGACATTGAGATGCTACTCAATTAATCAGCGCCTGATTTTGTTTTCCATCGATTATGTGACCAAAGCCAGCCCGCTGGTTGCTGTTTAATTGTTTGTTCAGTTGCTTTGATATAATCCTCAACAATCTGCTGGCTTTCTTTTCCGTAAGGCGGCTGCGACACCACAAAACCTTCCGCCTCATAATAGCCACGCTTTATTTTCTTTACTCCGAAAAAGACTGCAGGATATTGAGTTAAAGAAGCTAATTGGCCAAGTCCTAAATAGAACGCAGTCTTTTGATTTAAGAATTGAGTCCAATATTTTTTGTTATGAAAATGGCCCGGAAACTGATCTGCCATTACTGCAATTCCTCTCAAAACCTCTTTCCGTTTTATGGCTTCTCTACCAACGTTCGAGCGCTCAATAGGATAGGCGCCAAAACGAGTCCTCCCGTCTAGCAAAAACTCATTAAAGGTTTTATTGCTCTGCTGTTGGTATACAAAATCAACACCTAAAGGCAAATACAAACAACCCGATGTAAGAAGCCATTCCCAATTAAACTGATGTGATGTAAGCAATAGAATCGATTGATTTTTATCGGAAAATTGCTTTACTATTTCCGGGTTCTTGTAAACTAGTCTTCGCTTCAATTCTTCTGGCGAGATGGATAAAAGCTTTATGGTTTCTACTGCATAGTCGCACAGATTATGATAGAAATCCTTTTGGATTCGTTTTATCTCTACTTCAGATTTATCAGGGAAGGAATTCCTGAGATTCTTAAGTACCAGAACCTTTCGATAGCCAATCAAATAATAACTTATAAAGAACAGAAAATCAGAAAAGGCATAAAGTACCGGAAAAGGAAGTCGGGAGAGCCACCGAAGCACAAACATGAACACAAAATTAAAACAATGTTTTGATTACTTTTACCGCACATTCTATCATGAAAGATAAAGTAGTCATTATTACCGGGGGCTCTTCAGGAATTGGCCGCGCTCTTGCTGAAGAGTTTGGTGCCAAGGGTTCAAAGATTCTGATTACTGGTCGCAACCAGAAATTGCTGGAGGAAACCGTAAGCGAACTTCAAAAGCGACAAATAATCATTCATGCCTTTCAGGCTGATGTTAGCAAGGAGCAGGACAATAAAGCCATGGCCGAGGAAGCGCTTCGCCTTTATGGAAGGATCGATATACTGATTAACAATGCGGGTATATCCATGCGGGCATTATTTTCTGAGGTTGATCTTGAAGTGGTAAGAAAAGTGATGGATACCAATTTCTTTGGAGCCCTTTATGCGACCAAATCCTGCTTGCCAGAAATTACTAAAAACAAAGGGTCCGTTGTTGGGATCTCTTCCATTGCGGGCTTTGTTGGGCTACCAGGTCGCACGGGTTATTCATCATCCAAGTTTGCATTAAATGGATTTCTTGGAGTATTAAGGAACGAACTTCTGGACACCGGTGTACATGTGCTCACGGCTTGTCCGGGTTTTACTGCCTCCAATATTCGCAAGCATGCGTTAACCAAAGATGGCCATGAACAAGGGGAGTCGCCCCGCACCGAAGAAAAAATGATGACAGCCGAGGAGTGTGCCCATCATATCTATAGGGCTGTGTTAAAGCGCAAACGAACACTGGTGCTAACCGGACAAGGTAGGCTTGCGGTTTGGCTTAACAAGTGGTGGCCTTCCATGGCCGATAAACTCGTCCATTATGTAATGGCCAAAGAGACCGATGCCCCGATTAAATAATGGCCAAATCCAAAACTCTTTTTTTCTGTCAAAGCTGTGGTTATGAGTCGCCCAAGTGGATTGGGAAATGTCCATCATGCGGATCGTGGAATAGCTTTGTTGAAGAAGTCGTTTCAAAAAATGAAACCGATCGCAATGACTGGCGACAAGATTCTACCAAAAGCAGAGTAAGCAAACCCAAGACACTAAATGAAATTGAATCCACTGGCGAAATCCGGATTGCTACACCTGATCAGGAGTTAAATCG
>DAOOCD010000032.1:18690-23940 GCA_035408225.1 Cyclobacteriaceae bacterium
GAGTTGATGAAGTTTGCCAAGGAGACTAACACTCCGGTATTTCTCGTTGGTCACATTACGAAAGATGGAATGCTTGCCGGACCGAAAGTATTAGAACACATGGTGGATACGGTGTTACAATTTGAAGGCGATCGTCACCTCGCTTATCGGATATTACGGACAACAAAAAATCGTTTCGGCTCGACTTCTGAAATTGGGATTTATGAAATGCTGGGTAATGGCTTGCGCGAAGTTTCCAATCCATCCGAGATTTTAATTTCTCAAAAAGACGGGCAACTCAGTGGAGCAACCATTGGTGCAACCATTGAAGGAAATCGTCCATTGTTGATTGAGATTCAATCGTTGGTGAGTCCCGCTTCGTATGGCACGCCCCAACGAACACCAACCGGATTTGATCAGAAGCGATTAAACATGTTGTTGGCTGTACTTGAAAAGCGTTGTGGCTTTCGAATGGGCACACAAGATGTGTTTGTGAACATGGCCGGAGGAATTTATGTTGAAGATCCGGCAATCGATCTTGCGCTTTGTATTTCGATCATTTCATCGATGGAAGAAATTCCGGTGAGTGATAAAGTTTGCTTTGCTGCTGAGATTGGTCTGGGTGGCGAACTTCGCGCAGTAAACCGAATTGATCAACGTATTTCTGAAGCTGAGAAGTTAGGCTTTCAGGAAATCTATATTTCGAAATACAGTCAGAAATCGCTGGATCTGAAGAAGACAAAAATCATGGTGAAGTCATTCGGCAAGCTTGAGGAAGTATTTAAAGATTTGTTTAAATGACCTCCACTTGTTTACTGATTATCTGATTAACTCATGGAATCATTTTTCACAGATACGCTTGGTTTCTCATCTGATATTTTCAGTTTCCTGATTTTACCACTGCTCATTTTTCTGGCGCGTATCTGTGATGTTTCGATCAACACGATCCGCATCATCTACATGTTAGGCGGAAGAAGATTCACGGCAACATTGCTGGGATTCTTTGAAGCATTTATCTGGTTACTGGTGATTCGTGAAATCTTCAAACATCTCGACAACTGGCTATGCTATGTGGCTTACCCGGCCGGATTTGCCTGTGGAATTTTTGTGGGCATGATTATCGAAGAGAAAATTGCCTATGGAAAAGTTATTGTTCGGATCATTACACGAAAAGATGTTTCTCAACTTATACAATATCTCAATCTCCAACATTTTCGTTTCACCAAAGTAAATGCCGAAGGCCCGGATGGAAATGAAACGTTGGTCTTTACGGTTCTTGAACGCGAGCGATTGGATGATTTGCTCAACAAATTGAAAGAGCTCATTCCTACTGCATTCTACACCATAGAAAAAGTAAAGGCTGCTGCCGAAAGTGGTGCTTTGCCTGAAGAGCGTGGAGGATTAAGGATCTTTACCTGGTTGCGGGGCGTGATCAGGAATTAAAACCAGCTCTTCCCTGAAGACCTCCTGTGTGAATTACCAAAATCCTTGAGCCCGCTTCAAAGAATTTCTTCTTGATCAAATCCATAATTCCGAACATCATCTTTGAGGTATAGATCGGATCCAATAGTACGTTGAATTCCTTTTCAAATTGATCCATGAATTCTGTCAGCTCTTTAGTCACTTTTGCATAGCCACCAAAATGATAATCGTAAACGAGTTGCCAGTTTTTCTTCGCGGTGTATTTTATGATTTCATCTTCCAGAAATGTTGCTCCTTTTAAAGAAGGAAATCCGATGATCTTTTTTGACTCATCAAGGCCTGCAATTATTCCTGCTATCGTGCCCCCGGTTCCCACCGGCAAACAGAGATAATCAAAATCAACCTCAGCGCTGAGTTGCTTTGCAAACTCTGTACATCCCTTCACGGCAAGTTCATTCGTTCCTCCTTCCGGGATCAGATAAAAATCTCCCAACCGATTATGTAGTTGCTCAATGAATGATATATCTGTCTTATTCCGGTACGCTTCACGCGAAACGTAATGGAGTTGCATGGCACTCGCTTTCGCGAATGAAAGGGTGTGGTTTAATGGAAGTGTTTCTTCGCCCCGAATAATTCCAATCGACTTCAATCCCAACTCTTGGGCGGCAGCAGCGGTTGCATAAATGTGATTAGAATACGCTCCACCAAAAGTGAGCAAAGTCGTTTGTCCGGTTTTTAGCGCCTCCTCAAGATTGTATTTGAGCTTCCACCACTTATTACCCGAAACAAAAGGATGGTTTTGGTCTTCTCTTTTTATTAAAAGCTTAACCTCTGATTGCTCAATAATTTCGCTTTTCAACTCAGCAATACTTGTTTTTTCGTACCGGATCAATGTTTTGCTAAATTATTTAGTATTATTGTTTATGGATGAATCCTATTTCAAAGGTCGTGGGGCCCAGATAAAAACTGAAAACCGGTTTCTAAAATCTCAGTATGTCACCGATCATATCGAAGGCCTTGATGAGCCGTTGCTTGAATCACCCACCACACAAATCTTTTTCGAAACTCCGAAAAAGATTGTGAATAAAGTAGATAGCCCGGATTTAAGTATGATGTATTCTATGAACCCTTACCAGGGCTGCGAACATGGATGTATTTATTGTTACGCAAGAAACACACATGAATACTACGGTTTCAGTGCCGGGTTGGATTTTGAAAGCAAGATTATCGTAAAGAAGAATGCAGCTACCCTGCTCGAGCAACATCTGCTCAACAAAAACTGGAATGCCGTGCCCATCATGCTCAGCGGCAATACCGATTGCTATCAACCGCAAGAGAAGAAATTTGAAATCACCCGAAACTTGCTCAAGGTATTTGCAAAATATCGACACCCTGTAGGAATGATCACCAAGAATAGTTTAATACTTCGCGATCTTGATCTGCTGAAAGACCTGGCCTCAGATAACCTGGTACAGGTATTCATTTCTATAACCACGTTAGACGAATCGTTAAGACGAATTCTGGAGCCGCGCACTGCCAGTTCACTGAAGCGATTAAAAACGATTGAAGAACTTTCGAAGGCCGGAGTTCCCGTGGGAGTGATGAATGCCCCAATTATACCGGGCTTGAATCACCATGAAATACCAAATGTGCTCAAGGCCGCTTCCGATCATGGAGCGATGGCAGCCGGCTTGACTGTCGTTCGGCTCAATGGTTCTATCGGCAAAATCTTTGAAGACTGGCTGCGCAAGAATTTTCCCGATCGGTTTGATAAGGTCTGGAACCAGATCTGTTCGTTCCATGGTGGTAACGTAAACGATTCACAATTCGGAAGAAGAATGTCCGGGGAGGGTCATATTGCCGATGCTATTCATCAATTATACAGAGCCTCGAAGAAGAAGTATTTTTCAGGAAAGCAAATGCCTGCTTACGATTTAACAAAATTCCGCAAGGGCGGGAATCTCTCCTTGTTTTAGGTTGTCTAATCAATTGCCCGGGTGATATAAATCATATTTTAAGTTACCCGAGCGTGGTATTTTTATATATGACTAAATCCATCAGCATCCTGCTACTGTCGCTAACCCTAATGGGTAGCATATTGGATTTACACAGCCTGGCAAAGATGCCCAGACTAATTGAACATTATCAGGAACACTGCAAAAGGGTGTCCAATTTTTCCTTTATCGATTTCTTAAGCTTACACTATGGCAGCCAGGCTAACCGGCATGATCAGGATGAACGCGGAAAACATCAGAACCTTCCATTTAAATCAAGCACTTGTAATTTTTCTCATATCCTAAGTGTCATTTCAAGTGTCAACGCTTGCGAGATAACCTCCGCCCATTTCTACATAACCTATTCGAATTTCTACCAGTCAACTTTCTACGCTGGGTTTAGTGAGTCTATCTGGCAACCTCCACGAATTTAAAATTGGGATGCAACAGGTTGTTCAACTTAACAACGCTTGTTGATTTTTAATCCTCTTTTGATTGTTTCCATGGCCATTTTAAAAACAGCGATCCCAGTTAACTGTAAAGTCAGTAGCGATGCTAAATAAAATCATAGAGTTTTCTGTAAGACAAAAGTTAATCATCGGTCTGTTCGTGATTGGGCTCATCAGTTATGGCAGCTATGAGGTTACCCAGTTGCCCATTGATGCTGTGCCCGATATAACTGACAATCAGGTACAGGTGATTACAGTCTCGCCTGCATTAGGTGCAACAGATGTTGAGCGACTGATCACATTTCCCATTGAACAATCTTGCAGCAATATTCCGGGACTAAAAAATATCAGAAGCTTTTCGCGTTTTGGTCTCTCCCTGGTAACCGTTGTTTTTAAAGATGGTGTCGACATCTATTGGGCAAGGCAACAAATCAGTGAGCGTCTGGCCCAGGTAAAACAAACTATTCCGAATAGCATTGGTATTCCTGACATGGCGCCTGTTACTACGGGATTGGGCGAAATTTATCAATACGTAGTGCGGGCCAAGCCCGGTTATGAACATCGCTATAACGCTATGTCGCTCCGCACCATTCAGGATTGGACGATACGAAGGCAACTGCTGGGCACTCCCGGTGTGGCCGATGTGAGCAGCTTTGGCGGTCAGCTCAAGCAATATGAAATCGCAGTACGAACAGAACAATTGAAAGCGTATGGGGTAACGATTACTGATGTTTTCCTTGCACTTGAAAACAATAATGAAAATACAGGCGGTGCCTACATCGAAAAGGGTCCAACCGTACTTTACATCCGCACAGAAGGACTCACCAAAGGAATTCCGGATATCGAAAAGATTGTGGTAAAGAAATTGGCGAATGGCATGCCTGTGCTGATGAGAGATGTTGCCTCGGTTGGTCTTGGCTATGCAACACGTTACGGTGCCATGACCTATAACGATCAGGGTGAAGTAGCGGGCGCTGTGGTAATGATGCTTAAAGGCGAAAACTCATCGGCAGTAATAAAAAACGTAAAAGAGAAAATTGCTGAGATCCAACAATCTCTTCCTGAAGGAGTGATGATTGAAGCCTTCCTCGACAGGACCAAAATGGTGAACAATGCCATTAACACCGTTAAAACGAATCTGATAGAAGGCGCACTCATTGTGGTCTTTGTGTTAGTCTTCTTCCTCGGAAATCTGCGGGCCGGACTGATTGTTTCCTCCGTTATACCGCTCTCCATGCTTTTCGCGATAATACTGATGAACCGATTTGGAATAGGAGGCAATCTGATGAGCCTGGGTGCTATTGACTTTGGATTGATTGTAGACGGATCGGTCATTGTGGTAGAAGCCATTCTGCATCGGTTCACGCACTCCCAGCACTTCGCCAAAGTGGGCGTGCTCACTCAAC
>DAOOCD010000033.1:0-23843 GCA_035408225.1 Cyclobacteriaceae bacterium
TTCTGAAACCTGCTACGATGTATGCGTCCATAGTGTAGAATTTTTATTTCATGTTTTAATTTAAGTTGACAATTGACAAAAGGCAGTTGACAACGCTTTGAGAATATTTATGCTTTTCTAAAATATTTTTCAGGGTTTTCAATCATATGATTCAACAACTTTCCAACTTCCTCCGCTTTCTCTTCAAGCTCATTCCATACTTCTTTCGTGATGTATTCACATGCCAATGCAAAATCTAACCAAACACGGGTCTCGGTATTCTCCATGTCAGCATCTGTCGATTTGCTAACAAAATGTGCTTTATATTTTCTTTTCCTATATGCCTCCCCAATGCAAGAGCAAACAGATCTTGATGATCTTCTAACTTGATCGGTCAATGAAAACTTTTCTTCTGCAGGAAATTTTTTAGAAACTTTAAAAATTTCCATTGCTAATGCGAATGCCTTCTTATAAACAGTCAAATCCCTAAAGTTTCCTGCGGTCATTGTCAATTGCTATTTGTCAACTGTCAATTACGAAGCGGCTTACCTCCAGTCAATATCGCCTGGATTCTCTCCAACGTTTTCTTCTCTCCCGTAAGAGATAAGAATGCCTCGCGCTCGAGATCAAGCAAATATTGTTCACTTACTTCCTGAGGTGAGGTCAGGTCACCACCACACATGATGTTGGCAATCCACTTCGCCACCTTTGCATCATGTTCAGAAATAAATTTACCCATCAACATCCCTTGAAGGCCTGCAAGAAATAATGCCTGACCGGTACGACCCTGCACCTTAATATTCTTCGCCTGCGGTTGCATGGTGTAGCCAGCATCTGCCAAATCAATAGCCGCTTGCTTCGCATCGGCTATCTGCCGGTCTTTATTCATTGAGACCCGATCTAACTTTTTGAGAATGCCCAGCTCACGGGCCTCTTCGGCTGAAGTCGCCACTTTCGCTGTAGCAATTGTCATAAAAGCATTTTGTAGCGCATTCAATTCTATATCACCTTCCTGCAAGGCATCACTCACACGTTTGGTAAACTCTTTTGTCCCGCCACCGCCAGGAATTAGTCCAACCCCGACTTCAACAAGTCCAATATAGGTTTCGGCTGCTGCCTGTGCGATATCGGCATGCATGGTCATTTCACATCCACCCCCGAGCGTTCTGCCTTGTGGAGCAACAACCACAGGGATAGAGGAGTATCGCAATCGCATCACAGAATTCTGGAATGCTTTGATCATGAAATCGATCTCGTCATAATCCTGTTCGATGGCATACATGAACACCAACCCAAGATTTGCACCTAACGAAAAGTCAGCACCTTGATGGCCAACAACTAATCCACGATAATCTTTCTCTGCAAGATCAAGTGACTTATTCAATCCTTCGATTACGCTGCTGCCCAACGTAAAGCTCTTGCTATGCCAGCCAAAGTTGATAACGCCATCGCCCAGATCGGTAACTTTAGAATCTGCATTTTTCCAGATTACATTTTCACTCTTGCTTTCAAGGATGATAAAGCTTTCTCTTCCGGGAATTGACTTGTACGTCTTACCAGGAATGTCATAGTATTTCTTCTGGCCGCCTTCCATTTTGTAGAAGGACTTGTTTCCGGAAGCGAGCATATCATACACCCATTGATTAGGTTTATAGCCAGCCGCTTCCATTAGAGGAATACTTTTCTCAACGCCCACTGCATCCCAGGTTTCGAATGGACCAAGATCCCAACCAAAACCGCCACTCACAGCATCATCAATTCTGAAAAGCTCATCACTAATTTCCGGAATGCGATTGCTTACGTATTGAAAAAGTCCATAGAAGCAATCGCGATAAAAATCTCCCGCCTTGTCTTTACCTGCCAGCAACACTTTGAAGCGATCTTTTAGATTATCAATCGTCTTGGTGGTTTCGAGCGTAGCAAATTTTGCCTTTGCTTTGGGCTTGTATTCGAGCGTCTTTAAATCAAGTGTTAGAATTTCGGTTTCGCCCTTGGCATTCTTTGTTTTCTTATAAAACCCTTGTCCGGTTTTGTCACCCAGCCACTTATTTTGTTCAAGCTTGGTTACTACTTCCGGCAACTTAAACATCTCGCGGCCCTCATCATTCACCAACCCTGCATATAAATTGTTAGACACCTTTACCAAGGTATCTAAACCAACTACATCCGATGTTCTGAAGGTAGCGGACTTAGGCCGTCCGATGACCGGGCCGGTAAGTTTATCGATCTCATCTACGTTAAGATCATATTTGCCCATGGAGTCAATCACTTTCAGCAATCCGAATATACCCACACGGTTTCCGATGAAAGCCGGAGTGTCTTTACATAGCACGGTTGTCTTGCCTAAATACAAATCCCCATAGTGCATCAAAAATTTGGTGACTTCAGGATCTGTTTTTGTGGTAGGAATTATCTCCAACAATTTTAAATAGCGGGGTGGATTAAAAAAGTGTGTGCCGGCAAAATGCTTTTGAAAATCCTCACTTCGCCCTTCGGCCATTAAGTGAATAGGAATACCAGAAGTGTTAGATGTAATCAGCGTTCCTGGGGTCCTATGTTTTTCTACCTCCTCGTAAACTTTCTTCTTGATCTCAAGATTCTCCACCACTACTTCAATCGTCCAATCGTAGTTTTTGATTTTAGCCATGTCGTCCGTGAAGTTTCCGAGTTTCACGCGCGATGCAAATTTTTTACTGAACAGCGAAGCCGGGTTTGCTTTAAGTGTTGCCTCAAAGGCGCTATTGACAATCCTGTTCTTAACTGACGGATGATCTAAAGCAAGGCCTTTTTTCTTTTCGTCATCGGTTAAATCCTTTGGGGCTATGTCCAGCAAAAGCACATCAACACCAATGTTGGCGAAATGACACGCAATACGTGAGCCCATAATGCCTGACCCTAATACGGCTACTTTTCGAATCGTTCTATTCATATCGTTATTAGTTGTTCGTTATTGGTTGCTGGTCGATGGCTCTCGAATAAAGAACAACCATCCACATACAACGACTTATTGTAAAACCTTATCGTAAATTTTATTCTCATCTATTAACTGGTTGATCTCCTTAACTACTTCAAAGAAGACATTCAGTTTACTGGCCGGAATTTCTTCTCGCACCGCATCATTAAACCGAAGTACGGTTTCCTTCGACTTCTCCTTGTGTTTCTTGCCTTCTCTGGTTAAGAAAATCCTGACGGAGCGTTTATCAATCTTATCAGCTTCGCGATAAATCAAACCCTTTTCCTCCATGGACTTTAACAAGCGCGTAAGGCTTCTTGGCTCGAGACCCATCATGGGGCCAATCTTTGTTGCAGGAGTACCTTCCTGTGAGTGAATATTTAAAAGCGCAAATCCAATCGACATGGTGCCGTTGTACTTTCCTGCCTGCTGATTGTACATGCGGGCAATGCTGTGCCAGGCAGCCTTTATATTGTAGTCTATGGTTTCTTCGCGCTTCATTGCAATCGTTGCCGAAGGTATAAAAAAATGTTATGCATGCATACTATATTATACATTTTTTTCCACTCGAATCTATCCCCCTGGGTTTGATAAAAACCTTGAAGTCTATGTGTATAATGTCACTCCTGGGCATGAAAAACCTGACGAATTGTTGTTGAGATCTGGCCCTTAAGCAGGGTTGCCAAAACTTCAAATTACATATACTATTGATTTATAGTCACTTAGGCATAATGACCTTATTTTTTATATGACAAAGATCATGTTCGGAGTTGGTCAACAATCATGTGGGAGTTTGTAAAGGCTACCTAATCTTGTATCGCCAACAGGCACAAACCCAAATCAGATATGAAAACGAACAGAAAAAAAATCATAACCCGGGCAGTTCTGACATTAGCCATGTCTTTTGTGGTTATGATGGGCATTGCTCAACAGAGTTACCGCCAATCCGGCTCACCCGTTTTTACCATTGCAGGAACATCGACCATGCACGACTGGACGATGACATCGCAAGGGGCAACTTATAACGCCTCCATCGAAGTGAATGCCGATGGTACTCCTTCAAAATTAACGCTGGTAACTGTAACCCTTCCGGCTGAGAGTTTGAAGAGCCATGAAAAAGCGATGGATAAGAATGCTTACAAATCTTTGAACACAGACAAGTATAAGGACATCACCTTTCAGCTTACGTCTTCAAAAATTGCTGGCAAAACTATTACCTGTAATGGCAACCTAACCATTGCCGGAACTACCAAGGCGATCGATGTGGATGTTACCTACGAAGTAAAAAACAGCACCTTGGTTTGCAAGGGCTCTAAAAAATTAAAAATGACCGACTTTAAAGTTGAGCCCCCCACATTCATGTTTGGCGCTATCAAAACTGGCGATGATATCACAGTAACTTTTGAAGTAACTCTTGCCCCTAATAAATTATAATTAAAAAAATCAATCAAAAATTAATCTAAATCCTTACAGTTATGAAAACGAAAGTAGTCTCATTAAAAAGCCTGGTGATAACACTGGGGCTTCTATTCACAGGCGTGCTGGCTTTTGCTCAGTTTCAGCCTGCTATTCAATACTGGCGCCCATATGATCAGCGCGGTATTAACGTATTCGAAACTTCAAAAGACGACACTGTTGTTTATGATGGTTTAAAGCTTCGTATTGGTGCTGGTTTTACTCAGGGCTATCAAAACTTAAAGCACAGCAATGGATTATCAGACAACCCATCTAAGTTATATGAATTAGGTGGCGGATTCCCGCTGGCACAAGCCAACTTCAATATTGATGTTCAACTGTACGATGGTATTAGCTTAAACCTGGTTTCCTACATGTCTTCTCACCACCACAACGAATTCTGGGTAAAAGGTGGATACTTACAAGTTGACAAGGTGACTTTTCTCAACAGCGAATTCATGAATAATCTTTGGAAAAACCTCACGTTGAAAGTTGGTCACATGGAAGTTAACTACGGTGATGCTCACTTCCGCAGAAGCGATGGCGGCCAAACTATGTATAACCCATGGATAGAAAATAACATCATGGATGAATTTACTACTGAAATAGGAGCGGAACTGTACTATAAGAATAAAGGAGTAATTGCCATGTTTGGATTCACTGATGGCGAAATTCAAGGTAACGTGAATGATCCTTCTATTCCTGAAGGTGCAAAACGCGCGCCCTCTCTTTATGGTAAACTTGGCTTTGACAAACAGTTAAAAGACAATCTTCGTGTACGTTTGACTGGATCAGCCATGACTACTAAATCATCTGCAAGCAACACCCTTTTCGGTGGCGACCGTACAGGATCTAATTATCAATATGTAATGGAAAATGCTCCTGTTACATTAACCGGTAATGCCTTCTCTGGCCGCTTCAACCCTGGTTACCGCGATAACGTAACTGCTTTCATGGTGAACCCTTTCGTGAAATTTGGTGGCCTTGAAGTGTTTGGAACCTGGGAGTATGCTTATGGAAAAAATGCCAATGAAAACGGAGAAATTGCAACAGGTACCCCATTTGGATCTAAGGACTATGCTAATCGTCAGACTCACCAGGGATCTGGAGAAGCTCTGTACCGCTTTGGTAAAAATGAAAAATTCTATATCGGTGCCCGTTATACTCAGGTTACGTCCAATTTGACTGAAGGACAAACCGCTACTAATCCTGGTTCACTGTATAATGTAACTATTGACCGTACTTCTGTCGCTGGAGGTTGGTTTGTTACCCGCAACATCTTGCTTAAAGCTGAGTATGTTACTCAGAACTACGATGGATATCTTCCAACTGGATCTAACAACAGATTCTACAAAGGTAAATTTGATGGTATAGTTATTCAGGGTGCGATCTCTTTCTAAGAGGTACCCTTGGGTTTGGGTTAAGTTCCGGTCTAGTGGCCGGAACTTTTTTCGTTTTAATAACATTGAGTAATTTGGCAGACTCTATGAAAGCACTCCTTGGCATTTGCGTTATTCTGATCATTAGCGCGTTTACGTCTAAAAGGGAAGACCCTGTCTTGATCCACCGCTTTATAGTGCAGCCTTCCAGCAAACTTGTGATTTCCGGCAAAACCAATGTAAATTCATTTCAATGCTCATCCCTCTATTGCGGCAAAGATACCCTGGTGCTGCGCGAAGGTGGTCCCGGTAACAGACCTGTATTTGAAAAAGGCTTCGTGGGTTTGGATGCCTCCGCATTCAATTGCGGCATGCAATTAATGACCAATGATTTTGGTAAAACGATTAAAGCAAAAGAATATCCCTCTATAGTAATTGACTTTATTTCTTTTGAACGAGTGCCTGTTTATGGTTGCACAGAAGAACGGTTTAAAGGCAAGCTTAAGATTTCGCTGGGCGGAATAACCAATTCCTTTGATGTTGACTGCTCAATTGAAGCAAAAAGTAATGGTCTTATCCATTTAAAAGGCGGAAGGAATTTTGTTTTCTCCGACTTCAAACTTCAGGCGCCAACTCGCATGATGGGCATGGTAAAAGTGGAAGAATCCCTGGACGTAAATTTCCACCTCGTATTGAAGCTCGATCCTAATTCCTGATTGAGCTCTTATTTTCTGTTCACTCTCATCTTTCTCAACGCATGAACTATAAACTTTACATCGGCAAAGTTTCCGGAATTAAAATCTTTATTCACTGGACATTTGCGCTACTCATTGCCTGGATCGTTTACAACGATTTAAAAGCCGGACTTGGAACCAGTGATATTCTCTGGTCAATTGCCTTTGTACTTTCTATATTCGGATGCGTTACCCTTCACGAATTGGGTCACTCTCTTACTGCCCAACGTTATCACATAAAAACAAAAGATATCACACTGCTTCCAATCGGGGGTGTAGCCAGTCTTGAATCGATACCAGAAAAACCGAAAGAAGAATTACTGGTAGCTCTCGCTGGGCCCCTGGTAAACGTGGTTATTGCTTTGTTCCTGTTGCCATTCGTGCATTGGCCGGAAACAACCGATGCCCTGCAGGGACTAAACAAAGTAGGTGGTGCAAACTTTTTAATTTCCTTGCTCAGTGTAAATCTTACCCTGGCTGTGTTCAATATGATCCCCGCTTTTCCCATGGATGGAGGACGCGTGTTGCGGGCGTTGTTGTCGTATAAAATGGATCGGGTAAAAGCTACACGTATTGCCGCTGGGATAGGACAGGCACTGGCTGTAGGTTTTGTCATTCTTGGGTTTTATGGAAATCCGTTTCTGGTGTTCATCGGCATCTTCATCTTTCTGGGTGCGCAGGGCGAATCGAAATATGCTCAAACCCGGGCACTGTTTACCGGGGTTACGATACGTGAAGTGATGATGAAAGAGGTGCCCTTACTGGATGCTCACATAACTATACGCGAAGCAGCTCAACAGCTATTGATAGGTCAAAACAAGAGTTTTGTTGTAATGAATCAGAACCAACCGGTTGGTACGCTTAGTCAGGAGGAAATTATCCGCGCTTTGGCGGAGCAGGGAGAAAATACCCTGATAGAAAATGCGATGGATAAAAATTTATTGGTCCTGGATGCCACTATGTCGTTGGAAGAAGGATTAAGACAACTACAGCTCAATAAAAAGCCATTAGCTCTTGTAGTTTCCGAAAACAAACTTCAGGGAGCGGTTGACGGACAAAATATTGCTGAGTTTTTGATGATTAAGAACGCTCAGAATAGAAAATAATCGAGTCTTATTTTTTTTTGACGTTTTAAAACTGTTTTGGAGTAAACTTTAAACTCCTTACCTGGTTCTGCCAGTTCAAAGGTTTCAGTAAACTCATCATTATTAATTATGTGATAGGTTTCTTTTGCACGAAATCCACTGGAAATATTTTCAATATTCTCTGAAACAAATGCGATCGTTTTTCTATCAGCCGAGATAGATTCCGCTTTGTATTGATTCACAAATCCCTCGATGTGAAATTGCCGCAACACGAAGGTCCTCCTTGCTGGAGGCGAGTTATGCTAGCTTTAGGTTGCTGGCAAGTAATCACTGCTATATATCATCCAACATTCTTAGGCCTCCGCGGTCAGACTGCGGAGGTTTTTTTGTTTTAATTGATCTCAACAAATCCTCGGAAGCTGCTCCCCGGTAAGGTAATTCACAACCCGTTTGCCACCTATGCGGCTGGCCATTACCACCTGGCCGAGATGCGTAGAAACAACTTCGCCAATGATGGCAGCAGATTTTCCGATTTCATCGTTGCGCATGAGAGTCAGTACCTGATCAGCTACTGTTGCATCAACTATGGCAATAAACAAACCTTCATTGGCTACATATAAAGGATCGAGGCCCAGCATTTCGCAGGCGCCTTCTACTTGCTCATCCATCGGAATGTCTTTTTGAACCAGATCGATACCAAGTTTTGACTGACCGACCAGTTCATTCATTACGGTTGCCACTCCTCCACGCGTTGGGTCACGCAAAAAGTGAATGTGTTCCCCTGCATAATCAAGAAGCTTCTTGACCAGATGATTCAGATTCGTTGTATCGCTTTCAATGGTAGTTTCAAATTCAAGGCCTTTCCGTTGCGACATGATAGCAATGCCGTGCGTTGCCATCTTGCCACTCAGGATAATTTTATCACCTGGTTTTATCCTGCTGAAGTGAATGTTTGCGTTAGGGTGAAGGGTACCAATGCCCGAAGTGTTGATAAAAATCTGATCGCCTTTGCCGCGTTCCACCACTTTAGTATCTCCGGTTACAATCTTCACTCCGGCTTTTTCGCTGGCGGTTTTAATGGCCAGGAGTATCTCCCAGAAGTCTTCCATGCGCAAGCCTTCTTCAATAATAAAACTTAATGAAAGATATTTTGGAATAGCTCCACACATGGCAAGGTCGTTGACCGAACCATTTACTGCGAGCTCGCCAATGTTGCCACCCGGAAAGAAGATGGGTGAGATGACATAACTATCAGTTGAGAAAGCAACCTTTCCATGAAGTTCAAGAAAAGCACCATCATGCTGTTGATCCAGGTATTCATTCTTCAATAAGTCAAACACGCCCGATTCTAATAACCGATGCGTAAGAAGTCCGCCACTGCCATGGCCCATGGTAATTACATCAAAGTCTAATTTGGGGAGGGGGCAATTTAATTGGATGGAAAGTTTAGGAGGCTTCATTAACAATAAATATAAAATACTCTTTGGTATTCATTCCCTCACCCCGTCTTCGTTCCTCAGACACCCCTCTCCCTGCCTTTGCCGAAACGGCTTCGTGCAGGCAGGCCTGGGGAGAGGGGTTGGGGGGTGAGGGATTAACCATTTTCTTCTACCAACCTATTTGAATAGTGATAATAAGCCGCACACGCCCCCTCACTACTCACCATTGGTGCGCCCAACGGATGCTCCGGGTTACACTTCGTTCCAAAGTTGGGGCACTGCATTGGTTTCTTTAACCCTTTCATAATTGCTCCTGAAATACACTCTGCATTTTCGGGCACAGATTCCAAATTCAAATTAAACTTTGTGCGTGCGTTATAGGCTTTGTATTCATCTTTCACTTCGTATCCGCTCATGGGGATTTCACCAATGCCGCGCCACGTGCGATCCGATACCTCAAAAACTTCAGTGATGGTATTTTGTGCCAATCGATTTCCTTCGCGTTGCACTACCCGTGCATATTGATTCTCTAACCGGGCTTCCCCTTTTTCCAATTGTATCACGGCCATCAAAATTCCCTGCAACAGATCTACGGGCTCAAAGCCGGTTACTACAATAGGCACGTTATATTTTTCCACGATCGGATCATATTCTTCGGTACCCATAATAGTGCATACATGGCCCGCTGCCAGAAATGCATCAATGCGGGTTTCAGGATCGCTGAGGATTGCTTCCATGGCTGGCGGTACCAACACATGCGAAGCAAGTATGCTGTAATTCTTTACCCCCAATTTATGCGCCTGTACTACAGAGAGCGCGTTTGCCGGGGCAGTTGTTTCAAACCCTACAGCAAAGAAGACAACTTCTTTCGAAGGATTATCTTGCGCAAGCTTAACGGCCTCCAGAGGAGAATACACAATGCGAACATCGGCACCCGTAGCTTTAACTTCGAGTAAACTTTTGGTTGAGCCTGGCACCCGCAGCATGTCTCCGAATGAACACAGAATTACATTTTTGGTTTCGGCCAAATAAATGGCCTCATCAATGATCCCTAATGGAGTAACGCACACGGGACAGCCCGGACCATGCACCATCGTAATTTCTTTAGGCAACATGTCCATGATTCCATTCTTCACCAGGCTGTGGGTTTGTCCACCACAAATTTCCATGATGGTCCATGGTTTGGTAACTACAAGTCTTATGTCGTTGATCAGCTCTTCAACAACTTCGGCATCGCGGTATTCAGAAAGAAATTTCATTTGCTTCGGATTTCTTTTCTACGAAACCATCCTATTAAAAACAGAACACTGATTACAAATAACGGCCCTGATATAGCAAGAATCCATGACAGGTGACTGACGGCAAAAATAGTATAAGCAATCCCGAGTAAAAGGAAAACAACGCCCCCAATCCATTCCCGTTTCCAGGAGAGAACAAGAATCGTTACAATAATAGCTGTTGGAATCATGTGAATTAGAAAAGCGATAAGTGTCTTCTTAAAACCCTCACCTTCCGTAAATGCATCTAATGCAAAAACACTGATGAAAATGGCAAAGAGAATTGTCAACAAGCGGGGTGTCCAGAAGATTGCTTTTTTGATCTGAGGTCGCATCTTAATTTATTTTATTAGGCGTCTGACCGCTCAAAGCAGTCTGACGCCTGTTGCTTGTTAATGGTACTTCATCGGCCTTCAACTCATTGAGCTCACCAATTTGCCTAATGTACTCAAACGTCTTATGTGCCTCTTCTTCATCCACCAGACTAATCGCCACGCCTACATGCACTAAAACATAATCACCCACTTTGGCTTCCGGTACCATGGAAAGGTTTACATCTTTCATAATACCGCCAAAAGAAACTTTGCCAAACCGAAAGGTTTCATCGAGCTGGCCAGTGATGGCGGTGAGTTTTCCGGGAATGGCAAGGCACATAGATTCTAATTTAAATTAACTGCATACGACAACGTCAAATTCTCTTTCTTCCTGCCAAGCGCAACGCACCCTAACTGCCCAACCGCAATGTTTTCATCATTAGGCGAAAGCTCATGATGAATAAAGATCCTGTTGTGCTGGTGCAATTTCTCCCAGATCAAGTCAACGAGCAAGGCATTTTGAAACACGCCACCGCTTAATGCCACCTGGTGAAATTTGTATTTATTCATCACTTCTGAAATCACATCAGCCAGGTATGAATGAAACTTAAAGGCTATTTCATCTTTAGATACATGGTGCTTAAGATCTGCGATGATCAGCTTAATTAAATCTTTCTCATCAATGGTATCGCCCTTCCAATGTACCCGGTAGTGCGCTTCGCATTGACCTGTAGTCGCCAGTGTTTCCAATAACATGGATGCCTCACCTTCAAACGTATTGTGTGTGCATAAGCCCAATAAAGCAGCTACAGCATCAAATAACCTGCCTGCAGAAGAGGTGTGAAGAGGCGCTCGGGTTTCAACCAATTTCATATAGTAACTCCATTCACTTTCGGTAAAATGTATGTGCAGGTCTGTTTCTGGCAAAAAGTCTTTGCACAAATACAACGCGGATAAGCGCGGTTGACGAGCCATTAAATCACCTTGCCATACAGGAACGTTGTTAAAGTGGGTTAACCGCTTCAGCTGATGATTTTCATAGGTGAAAAATTCGCCACCCCAGATTTGACGATCATCGCCAAAGCCGGTTCCATCCCACACCACACACAAAACCGGTGTTGGATCGTGGAGCCTGTCGTTCTCAGCCAGCACTGCATAGGCATGAGCCTTATGATGCTGAACCTCCTCAACTGGTATCTGCCATTGCTGAGCGAGTTCTCTTCCTAAGCGGGACGAAAAATAATTTGGGTGCGGATCCAGAACAATTCGTTCAGGTTTTACCCGTAACAAATCTAGCATGTGACTTAGTGCCTTGCGAAAACTTTCCTGGCTTTCATAGCTTTCAAGATCGCCCAGATACTGACTTGTGTAAACACGACCATTTGCTTGTATAGCAAAAGAGCTTTTCATATCAGCCCCCATGGCAAGCACGCATTCCTTTTGTGTTGTAAAAAAATTATTAATGAAGTTAGGTGCATAGCCTCTGGATCTGCGAATAACAATTTGTTGATTTCTCTTTGTAAACCGCACCACACTATCATCCTGACCGATCTGTATTTCACGATCGTTTACAAGAAATACATCTGCAATATCTTTTAGGTTCTCTAATGCTTTCGCGTCTTCAAATAAAATGGGTGAGCCGCCTGCGTTGCCGCTGGTTGCAATCATGGGCTTGCCGAAAGCTCTCAAAAGTAAATCAAAGAGCGCAGTATACGGTTGCATGGCTCCGATATGTTCCAGGCCGGGAGCAATATCATCTGCACAGATACCCGAGAGTGGTTCTGCTTTAATCTTCGTTAAAACAATCGGGCATTGAATGCTATTAAATGATTTCTTTTCAGCCTCACTTAATTCTACATCACCCTCAAGCGTTTCCAAATCCGGATACATGAGCGCGAAAGGTTTAGAGGGCCGGTGTTTTCGTTCGCGTAGTTTTCTGATCGCTGTTTCATTCGTTGCATCGGCCATCAAAAGATATCCGCCAATTCCTTTTACAGCTGCTATCGCTCCAGCATTCAATCTATCAACAAGTTGCTTTAATGCATCCGGCCACGAAAAGGCTAATTGAGCCCCTTGATTATTCAGAAGCCGGATCGGTATTGTACAATCCGGGCATGAGTTCGTTTGTGAAAAATGCCTGCGCTCTAATGGATTGTTATATTCCGCTTCGCATGCCACACACATTTTAAAGACGCTCATGGAAGTGAGCGGGCGATCGTACGGCAAGGATAGTATTATAGAATATCGTGGGCCACAATGAGTACACGTTGTGAAAGGGTAATTATATCTTCTGTTTTGAGGATCCTGTATCTCGTTGCGGCAGTGCTCGCATAAACCCAGATCGGGCGTGATCAATAAGGTAGGAGATCCCTGTGCCTTGCTTTCTACTATTTGAAATAATTCAGTTTCTTGTTTTTCAATTTCTCCAGACGAAAATCTTGTAATCTTGGATTCGTGAGGGGCATCATCGTTGAGCAAATAGGTGAACATTTCAAGTTGCTCAGGAGTGCCCCCGGCTTCTATATGCACCCCATCTACCCCATTGCACACGGTACCTTTAATGTTTAGCCAATTAGCCAACTTATAGACAAAAGGACGAAAGCCCACGCCCTGCACCATTCCTTCAATATGGATGCCTATCCATTTCATACCAACAGGGATTGCTCCTGAAGTTTTTCCTTTTTCAACCAATCATACCATTGTGTAAGTCCTTCGCCCGAAGTACATGAAAGCTCTATGAACTCCATAGCAGGATTTACTTTCCGACCATATTTTTTCAACGCCTCCAGATCAAACTTCAGGTAGGGCAACAAATCAATTTTATTGATAATGCACAACTGACTACTTTGAAACATGTCCGGATATTTGATGGGTTTATCTTCACCTTCCGTTACACTGATAATCACAACGCGTTTTTGTTCGCCCAGATCAAACATAGCTGGGCACACAAGGTTGCCTATATTTTCAATGAACAGTATGCTGTTGTTTTGCAGATTCAATTGCTTAATCGCATGGGAGATCATTTCAGAATCAAGGTGGCATCCTCTTCCGGTATTAATTTGCACAACGGGTACTCCTGTGGATGCTATGCGATCGGCATCATTGGAGGTTTGCTGATCCCCCTCTATTACAAAAAAATTCTCCTCGCTCTTTAGATCTTGTAATGTACGTTCAAGCAAGGATGTTTTACCCGAGCCCGGTGAACTAACCAGGTTGAGCGCGAGAATTTCTTTTGCCAAAAAGTAGCCCCGGTTGCGTTCTGCCAGCAGATTGTTTTTTAATAGTACATCCTGCTCAAGAGTAATCTCCTTACGCTCTCGCTTCACGGCCACATTTGGGATGGACTCTTTTAAAGGGATCAGGTTTAAATTCTCTACGTTCAGTAAACCGGTTGCCGTCACCCGATGAATACTTACTTTGGCCTCACTATCACATCCGCACGTAGCACACATAGTTCTGTTATTATTTATTAGTTAGGCGTGGGGCTGACCAAAAAGTCAACCTGTCATCGCGGCCTTGAGCCGCGATCCCGCTGAGTACACACAATTCGGGATTCCGGGTCAAGCCCGGAATGACACTTTGATTCATATTTTGACTTTTTGGTCAGCCCCACGCCTCAATTCAATATCATCGACTTTATCTGTAATTCCTTCCCTTGAACAATTTGTAATAAGGGCTCACCACACAATGGACACACATCAAACAGTTCCTTTATTTCAAACTCGCAATCACATTCTAAACACTTAGCCCTTGCGGGAACATGAATTATGTTTCGCTTTGCTGTCTGAAGCACCGTGTCTTTTACTGCCGAGTCCCATGCAAAATCCAGTGCATGGCTGTCAACACCGGCTAAGTCCCCAATAACTAAATCGATTGATTCAACTGAATGGGCGTGATGTTCTTTCACCTTCTCTTCAGCCGTTTCAACAATACTCATCACGATAGAAAACTCATGCATTTTCTTAGGGTTTAGAGGTTATTTCTTTGTTCTCTCCTTCGAGCGAATAAATAAGTACCGTATGCTCACTGCAAGCAGCGCGGCCCCAATAGTAAGCGCAAGCGGAATGTAGTGCTCTGGGTTAGCCAGGTAGTGACCAGGGCTTAACGGACTCTCATGACCGTGGCCTGGATGTGCTGAAGCAAAAACAGGGATAACAGTCGATGCAATCAGGATCAGTTTTTTGGTAATCGCTTTCATAATAGAGATGATTTGTGAATTCTAAACTACCATATCCTCTCAAGGTTAAACCTGATCAAAGTCATTCAGACGCATGAATTATATCATCCTATTAAACTATTATAAGAACTAAGCTTGTTAACGTTTTTTCAAAAATATTTTAAGGCTGTATAGAAACTTTCTAAATAAAAATCTGACATGCTTACCGAAACTTCTACTCAACGCAAAACTTACTTTGAAGAACTGCAGGATAAAGGCTATTCGCGCAGAGACTTCATGAAGTTTTGCACCATGATGGCAGCCTATATGGGTTTGCAATCAAGTGGTGTTGCCCAGGTAACCGAAGCTTTGAAAACGAAGCCCAGGATACCTGTTATCTGGCTTCACTTTCAGGAATGTACCTGTTGCAGTGAATCGTTCATTCGATCCTCGCATCCTATTGTTGCCGATATCATCTTAGATAAGCTTTCGCTCGACTACACGGAGACGTTGATGGCTGCTGCCGGACATCAGGCTGAGGAGGCCATGCAAAAGACAATGAAGGATTACTATGGCGAATATGTATTGTGTGTTGAGGGTTCGGTACCGGCTGGTGCCGATGGTGTGTATTGCATGATTGGTGGTAAATCTTCGCTGGATATTTTACATGAAGCAGCCGCTGGAGCGAAAGCCATTATCTGTTGGGGAAGTTGTGCAAGCAACGGATGCGTGCAAGCCGCCAAACCTAATCCAACCAAGGCAACACCGATTCATAAGATCATAAAAGGAAAACCAATCATAAAAGTGCCGGGCTGTCCTCCTATAGGCGAGGTTATGGCAGGTGTGTTGGTTCACATCTTAACATTTGATACTCTCCCGGCTCTTGACGGTATTGGAAGACCAAAAGCATTTTATTCAAAACGTGTTCACGACAGTTGCTATCGCAGACCTTACTACGATGCGGGTATGTTTGTAGAAACCTTTGATGATGAAAATGCCAGACGCGGTTACTGCTTATATAAAGTGGGCTGCAAAGGCCCAAGCACTTACAATGCTTGCGGTATTATGAAGTGGAATAATGGCACGAGCTATCCGATTCAATCGGGACACGGGTGCTTTGGTTGCAGTGAAGAAAGTTTCTGGGACAATGGTCCTATTTATGAGCGCATGGTAAATGCCGGTGGCTTTGGCATAGAAGAAAATGCGGACAAAGTTGGTATGGTAGCACTCGGTGTTACCGCAGCCGGACTAGCGGCACATGCTATTGCAACTAATCTGCGCAAGCACAAAATAGTTGACGAACTAATTGCAGAAGGAAAACAATCGGAACACGAACTTAAAAAAGATTAACCATGGCACGCATTGTAGTGGATCCCATTACCCGTATTGAAGGGCACCTGCGGATCGAAGCAGAAATAAAAGACGGAAAAATTGAAGAGGCTTATAGCTCGGGCACCATGGTGCGCTTGATTGAAGAAATCTTACGTGGCCGCGACCCGCGCGATGCTTGGGCTTTTGTGGGTCGTGTGTGTGGTGTTTGCACTACGGTTCACTCGCTGGCCTCCATACGGGCCGTTGAAGATGCCTTAAAAATAGTGATACCCCCTAATGCAGAATTAGTACGCAACCTGATGTTCTGTGCTCAGAATATTCATGATCACGTGGTTCACTTCTATCACCTTCATGCATTGGATTGGGTAGATGTTGTTAGTGCCTTGAAGGCAGATCCTAAAAAGACCTCAGAAATTGCTCAAAGTATTTCCAATTGGCCAAAGAGTTCACCAGGCTATTTCTCTGATTTGCAAAAACGGTTAACCAAGTTTGTTGAAAGTGGACAACTCGGAATTTTTGCCAATGGCTATTGGGGCCATCCCGCGTACAAGCTTCCTGCAGAAATAAACCTGATCGGTGTGGCTCACTACCTGGAAGCTTTAGAGTGGCAAAAAGAAATTGTAAAAGTTCATACCATCTTTGGAGGCAAAAATCCACACCCTAATTTTCTGGTAGGGGGAATGGCATGCTCTATCAGTCTGGATGATTCGAGTGGTATCAATGCGGAGCGTTTAGCGTATGTTCATCAACTTCTGAAACAAGCGAAGGAGTTTGTAGAGCAAGTGTACATTCCTGATTTATTAGCAATCGCTCCATACTACCTCGATTGGGGTGCTATCGGTGGCGGGCTCGGTAACTACTTAGTGTATGGTGATCTCTCTACCTCCTCGTACTCGGACGTGCAGAATTATAAATTCCCGGCTGGAGCTATCTTAAATAAAGATCTTAGTAAAATTCATGAAGTGGATTTACGTAATGATTCAGAGGTACAAGAATTTATTCCACACAGCTGGTATGAATATGCCGGAGGTGATGGTGTAGGTTTGCATCCCTGGAAAGGCGAAACGAAACTTAATTATACCGGCCCTAAGCCACCATTCGATCATCTCAATGTGGAAGAGAAATACAGCTTCCTGAAAACCCCACGATGGAAAGGCAATGCTATGGAGGTTGGTCCGTTAGCCCGGGTATTGGTTGGTTATGCCAGCGGTCGCGAAGATTTTAAAGAAGTAGTAAATAGCACGCTCGCCAAACTGAATGTTCCGGCCGCAGCTCTGTTCTCAACGTTAGGTCGCACAGCCGCACGTGGGCTTGAGTCAATACTGGTAGCTCAGTGGGCACTTGAATTTTATGATCAGTTAATTGGCAATATCAAGAGCGGTGATACCCGCATGGCCAATATGGAAAAATTCAAACCGGAAACATGGCCGGCAAGCGCGATGGGCGTTGGTCATACCGAGGCTCCACGTGGTGCGTTGGCACACTGGATCGTAATTGAAGATCAGAAGATTAAGAATTATCAACTAGTCGTGCCTTCCACATGGAATGCATCGCCACGCGATCAGGAAGGAAAATCATCCGCTTACGAATCTGCATTGAAGGACACCCCGATTGCTGATATCAATAAGCCGGTTGAAATTCTGCGCACGATTCACTCCTTCGATCCATGCCTGGCATGTGCGGTGCATTTGTATGATGAAGAGGGCAAACATGTTAGTAAAGTTCAGGTATTATAATTCCGGATTATGAACAGTACAACGATATCATCAAAACCCCACTTGCTCAGGCGAGTTTTTGTGTGGGAGTTACCGGTACGCTATTATCACTGGATTAATGCCGGCTGTATTTTAGTCTTGATCGCTACAGGTCTCATTATTGGCAACCCACCGGCTATCATGACCAGCAAAGAAGCGTTTTCAAGTTATTGGTTTGGTATTACGCGCTTCGTTCATTTCGTGGCGGCTTACATTTTTCTGTTCAACTTCCTGTTCCGCATTTACTGGGGCTTTGTCGGTAATAAGTATGCGAGTTGGAAAAATTTTATTCCAACAAATCGCCAGTATTTTAAAGACATGTGGAATATTCTGAAGTCAGACATTTTTATGACAAAAGGATATAATGTTCACACAATAGGACACAACCGTCTGGCGGGATTCATTTACTTCTTAACCTTTATTGCATTTGGCGTTCAGTGCCTGACTGGTTTCGGATTGTATTCTGCCATGAGTGACTGGTGGTTGCCAAATTTATTCTCCTGGGTGCCTACATTATTTGGTGGAGATTTTATGATGCGTACCGTTCACCATTGGGCTACCTGGTTCTTTATTCTATTCGCAGTGGTGCATGTTTACCTTGTGTTTTATCATGATTACGTAGAAGGTCACGGTGAAATCTCAAGCATGGGTGGTGGTTGGAAGTTTATCGAAGAAGAAACGTTTAAGAAGATCGAAAAAAAATAAATCCATGACTTCATCGCCTGTTTTAATTCTTGGTATTGGCAATTACCTGATGGGTGATGAGGGCCTGGGTGTTCATTTTGTTAATCAATTGAAGGAAGAAATAGAGCCCGGTCTTGCCGACATCATCGATGGTGGCACGGCCGGGTTTCAATTGATGGAATATCTAGAATCGTATCCCTATGTGATTTTGATTGACGCCACGCTGGATGGAAGACCGGCCGGCACCATTCAAAAGATTAAGCCGCGCTTCTCAAAAGATTTTCCAAGCGCGATGAGCACACACGAAATTGGATTGAAAGACTTAGTGGAAGGGTTGTTGCTGTTGGGTAAGCTACCCGACATCCATCTCTTCATCATGTCGATTGAAAAGGTACAGCCCCTAAGCACGCTGCTGTCTCCTGAGATTGAACGTTCTCTGCCTGAATTGAAACGTCAGGTAATTACTCTGGCTAAAACTCTTTCCTCAGAGGTAACTCAGCCAGCATAGACTACTTTCTGATTTTATCTAGGTATAGCTTGGAGGCTTGCTCCACCCACCGGTCGCGGTCAATACGACCTGGAAAAAATTTGATTGATTCTGTAAGTTGCTTTATAGATTCTTCCGTGAGTTCACTGATTTGCCTGAAGCTGTAGATACCCAATGTATTTAACTTCTTCTCGATACCGGGTCCAATACCATTGATTATCTTAAGGTCATCTTTTTCATCAGCAATAATTTTAGCACTGAGTTGCTTTTCCGTACCATCAGTCGGTTTTTTGCCTTCACGTTTACTTTTCTGCAATTCCTCAACCTCTGTCTGCAACTTTTGCCGGGTAGCCTCCAGCAGGCTCGTTTCCTTCTTACTTTGATCAAGTTGGCTCTGTAACGACTGAACGAGTTGTTGAATTCGAATTAGCTCTTCTCCCTGGTTGCCAGCGCGGAGAGCATCTTCTAGTTCAGTCTTAAGTCGTTCGTTGTCGCGCGAAACAGTTAGAAAATCTTCGCGAAACGTTTCGCGAGCGCGTGCCAGTGTGTTCTCGGCCTTGTGTGCTTGTTCTTGTAACATTCGCGCAGAAGCCTGGTGGGTTGCCCGGTCAGTTAGTAAATTTTGAATGTCCTGCTCCTTATTATTCAGCAATTCCTGCCTAAGCATCCAGGCTAAAGAAAAGCCGATCAAAACAGAAATAAGAATCATTAAGAGGATTTCTGCAATCGCAAGGGCCGACTCATGGGGATTGATGTTGTCTGGTTGCGGGCTGAGGCCTTTTACCCAAAATAAAAACCAAAAGGATGCTGCAAGGCACCAAATAAAAAATACCGCGACAATAATATAAACAGACCTCATATCAAACGATCTGTGAAATTAGACAAAAAGGAGGATATGCTTTGGCTGATAAGGCATTATCCGTTCCTGCATTCCTTGCTAATAACTAAAAAAGGCGAAGATGGTGCAACCTCCTTGGCTCACAGGGCGTCTTATATGCATAATTCACTTATGTATTAATCTTTTATGCATTCTCCCGAACTATTAAAAGGAACGCTTCAGACCATTCTGCTCAAGGTATTGAAGGATCATGGCAAGATGTACGGTTACGAAATCACCCAACGGGTAAAAGAATTGTCGGACGGCCGCATCCTTCTAACGGAAGGTGCCTTGTATCCTTCACTCCATAAGCTTGAAGCCGAAGGACTACTGAAAACAGAAACTGTGATGATGGGCAAACGGGTGCGAAAGTATTATTCACTTACTATTGAAGGGAAGAGTTTGGTGAAAGAACGCGTAAGCGAATTTGTTGACTTTATCAGAACGATGGGGAATGTGTTACAGGTAGAACTCAGTTGACAATGAACAATTGGCAATTATGTTGACAGACGATCATATCAGTTACATCATCAAAGACCTGAACTACCGTGGTATTGTAGCCGAGGGCATACAGGACGAATTAATTGATCACATCTGTTCAGCTGTAGAAACGGAAATGGTCAATGGAACACGGTTCATTGATGCCTATCATCACATATTAAAGTCATTCGGGCACACCGCTGGTTTACGCGAAACCCAAAAACAAACAATTCAATTAGAAAATACAAAGCCTAAGAATATGTTAAAGAATTATTTCACGGTCGCCATTCGCAATCTGCGCAAGCATAGCTTTTATTCATTCATCAACGTGGCGGGTCTTTCGATAGGACTGGCCATTTGCTTTATCATTATCTTATTTGTGATTAATGAAATAAGTTACGATAAACACTTTGCCTATGCAGATCGAATTTATCGTATTAAAAGCGAGATAAAATTCGGAGGCAATCATTATAACATGTTATACGCTCCCCCGGTAATGGCAAGCACACTAGCTATCGAATATCCCGAAGTTGAAGCTGCTATCCGGTTTCGTGAGCGCGGATCGTATCTCGTTAAGCGAACCATTGATAATATCAAAGAAGATCATGTGATCTGGACCGACAAGGATTTTTTCAAGGTGTTTGCTATTCCTGTCGTTGCCGGCAATGCTGAAACTGCCCTCGCTGAGCCCAACTCCATCGCGATCAGTGAAACCATTGCCCATAAATATTTTCCCAACGAAAATGCATTGGGTCAGACATTGATTCTCGATAATAAATGGAACATGAAGATTACGGCCATCTATAAGCCAATACCCACCAATACGCATTTTCATTTCGACATTCTGATTGCCATGGAGGGGTTGGAGGAAGCAAAGCGGCAAGTGTGGTACAGTAATAATTTTCAGACATACATTCTATTACGCCAGGGGGCGGATGCAAAGCAACTGGAAGGTAAATTCCCGGAGTTGGTTGTGAAGCGCGCTATGCCGCAACTGGCCGAAGTATTGGGTGACAATTTAACCATGGAAAAATTTGTTGCGGCCGGAAACAAAATGGAATTTACGCTGCAGCCGCTTTCGGATATTCACTTAAGAAGTTCTCTGCAGGGAGAGTTCGAACCTAACTTCGACATCGCCTATGTGTATCTTTTTGTGGCGATTGCACTATTCATTCTCATCATTGCCTGCATCAACTTCATGAATCTTTCTACAGCCCGCTCCGCCAATCGCGCCAAAGAAGTGGGTATCAGAAAAGTAATGGGTTCTTTCCGTTCACATTTAATGCGACAGTTTCTTACCGAGTCAATATTACTAACCTTCATTTCCATTCTTCTTGCACTCTTATTGGCTTATCTGTTGCTGCCTCTCTTCAATCAACTTTCATTAAGAACCCTCTCCATTCCATTCCAGCAACCGATGCTTTATGGAATCATTATACTGGCCGCTTTGGCTGTAGGACTACTAGCGGGCCTTTATCCCTCCTTCTTCTTGTCTGCTTTTAAACCTGTGAGTGTGTTGAAAGGACATGTGGCGCTAGGTATGAAGAGCGGATTTATCCGAAGTGCCCTGGTGGTATTTCAATTCACCGTTTCCATTTTTCTGGTTATTGGCACCTTAGCCGTTAATCGACAGCTGAATTATATCCAGAACAAAAAACTGGGCTTTAATAAAGATCAGGTGATAGTGATTGAAGATGCCTATGCACTTGGCAACAATCGGATGCCCTTTAAAGATGAAATCATGCGTAGTGGCAAAATGGAAAATGCTACGATGACAGGCTACTTGCCGGTAAGTGGTTCCTGGCGAAGTGATAATCCCTGGTGGGTGGAAGGGCGAGATCCTGCCGTGCAGGAAAACATGGTGAGCATTCAGGACTGGCGCGTGGATTATGATTATATCAATACGATGGGGATGACTATTAAGGAGGGTCGTGGTTTTTCACGCGAGTTTCCGTCCGATTCATCGGCTGTCATTATTAACGAAGCTTCTGTGAAAAGATTTAATTTCAATGGAGATATTATTGGCAGTAAGATCGCCACGTTCGGTGATGGTGGCAATGGTGAACCTGATCGCAACAAACTGATTACTCTTACGGTAATTGGCATTGTTGAAGATTTTCACTTTGAATCTCTTAAAGAAAACGTGAGCCCCTTGATGATGGAGCTGAACGAAAAATCGGAAGGACCTATTTCGTTTCGGTTTCAATCACAAAACACACAAGAAGTTATTCGGCTGGTAGAAGCTAAATGGAAAGAGCTGGCCCCTGGCCAACCTTTTGCTTATTACTTTTTAGATCAACGCTTTGGCAGCATGTACGCAGCCGAAACCCGGCTTGGAAAAATCTTTGGAATATTTTCTGTGCTGGCTGTTTTGATTGCATGCCTTGGATTATTTGCACTCACCGCCTTTACCGCAGAACAACGCATGAAAGAAATAGGCATCCGAAAAGTGCTGGGCGCCAGCATCAGCAGCATTGTTGTGTTGCTTTCAAAAGAGCTGGGAAAACTTGTATTGATTGCCTTTGTATTGGCCGCACCCCTGGCGTGGTATGGAATTGATTGGTGGCTGAAGGATTACACCTACAAAACAGATATTGGTTTTGGATTATATCTAATGGCGGGTTTAGTCGCTTTTCTAATCGCCCTGGCTACCATGAGTTTTCAGTCATTCAAGGCAGCTGCTAGTGATCCAGTGAAATCGTTGAAGAGTGAGTGACCAATGCAAACCATTTCACCAAAAATAATATTAATTCTGACTTTTACTTAGTCCGAACCCACTCAATGTAATAAAACAGAAAAAAGGTAAAGAAAACAGGAATTATAATCAGATAACGATCTGACAATTGTATAAATCCTGTCATATTCGCCACTAAAATACCAATTAGCATTACAGGTAATCCTCTATAGTACCATTTTAATTTACGAAGCATGAACAAAGTGTATACACAGCTTAGTAACAAAATGATCTGAAGAGCCTCAATGCCATATTCCCGCACAACCTCCTTAAAGTTACCATATCTACTCCAGGCCCAGACTAAAACAATTAATATAGTAGCTATGAGTAGTTTTTGATTTGTTTTTAACTGTAGGCTCATTTCAACTGTATTTTCCACAGATGCTCAAAGTATTAAACATACGACAATTGGGGGCCGAAAGAATACTTTTAATAAATTTATTCAAGTCTGATGGTGACGACCGTTGTGGCAAAGCCGTTAATTCTTAGCAAAACAAAATCCTATGCCTCTGATATTATTTCGAATCCCTGATCAGGTTCTCATAAAACCATAACGCAGTTTTATAACTTTCCAGGCTTACGCGTTCATCGATGCCATGAAACCCAATCGGATCAATCATCGGGCTGAACTTAATGATGTTTTCAGATACCTCATAAAAGTAGCGCGAGTCCGTAGCGCCTATCATCAGGAAGGGGGCGCTGATGGTTTGGGATAAACTTTTCT
>DAOOCD010000034.1:0-23478 GCA_035408225.1 Cyclobacteriaceae bacterium
AGAGCATCTGCCTTACAAGCAGAGGGTCGGGGGTTCGAACCCCTCAGCTCCCACACAAAAGATTAAGCCGTTACCAGAGTAACGGCTTTTTTATTGCCCACACTTTGACAGCCTCATGTAGGGTGAAAACCTTTTAAAAGATTCAACCACTTAACTCTAACTCCAATAGTCATATTGCATATAGGCTGCAGCTTCCTTCGCTACCTCCTGACCTTGAAGCTTTTCCACTACATGTAAAGCCATGTCAATTCCTGCTGAGACCCCGGCCGAAACGATGACTTTACCATTATCTACCCACCTTTTTTCGGGTGATACTTTAGTAGTTGGGGCAATCGATTTTAACAGATCAACCGCCATATAATGAGTGGTAGCCTCCAGGTTGTCTAGCAGTCCTGCCTTTGCCAGGATGAGAGCGCCACTGCAGACAGATAAAACAAGTTCTGAGCCTTTCGACCTCGTTTTTAACCAGGTAAGAAAAACGTCATTATTCATTTCATGGCGGGTGCCGAAAGGTGTGCCATCGGGATGAAAGCCACCACCACCGGGCATCAGAAGAATATCGATGGGCGGGCATTCTTCTAATAAATAGGTGGGTTGAATAACCAGGTTGTTTCTTGCCGTAATAGTTTTCTTTTCAGCAACGGTAAAAATCTGAAATGGCTCCCCGATTTTTCTTCTGCCAGTGACAGAAAATACTTCAAAGGGTCCTGCAAAATCCAGAACTTCAGCGTGATCGAATAAAACAATTGCTACAGATTTCATTAATGTTGGTCGCGTATAAACTTTTTGATCCGATATTTACTTATTAACGAAGCAATAAACCAAACATCACATGAACTTCAAACTTTTCGGTCAATCCGGCCTTCGTGTTTCTGAACTTTGCCTTGGCACCATGGGCTTTGGTACCGAATGGAAGTGGGGCTGCGATAAGGATCTTAGCAAACAAATCTTCGACACGTACGCCAATGCGGGTGGTAATTTTATCGACACGGCCAATCGTTATACGGAAGGAACTTCAGAGAAATTTGTTGGCGACTTTATTGCCAAAGACCGCGATCATTTTGTGGTGGCAACTAAATACTCTCTACGCGATCGTAGTGGCGATTTGAATTTTGTTGGTAATCATCGTAAAAATCTAATGCGCAGTGTAAAGGAAAGTTTGTGGCGTCTCAACACAGATTATATCGACTTGCTCTGGGTGCATGCGTGGGATAGCTGGACACCCACCGAAGAAATTATGAAAGGGCTGGAAGATTTAATTACGCGAGGCATGGTACACTACATTGGTATCAGCGATACACCTGCCTGGATAGTCAGTCAGGCTAATACGATGGCCCAACTAAGAGGCTGGAATCAATTTATCGGGTTGCAGATTGAATACAGTTTAATACAACGGACGGTAGAAGCCGACTTGATGCCAATGGCCAAAGCCTTTGGTATGACGGTAACACCATGGGCTCCGCTGGCCGGAGGTGCGCTGACTGGAAAATATCTTAAAGGTGAGAAAGGTCGGTTGCCCGAAACCAGCGGCCGCCTGGGCGAACGCGCAACTGCAATCACAAAGAAACTAGTTGAGGTGGCTAATCAATTGGGTGTTACTCCATCCCAATTAGCAATAAACTGGACCCGTCAACATAAGAATCAATCGGTGATACCCATTGTTGGGGCAACAAAGGTAAATCAACTGCAAGATGTATTGGATTGTTTGAAGTTTGAGATTCCTGTTGATGCAATGAAGCAATTAAATGAAGTTTCGCAGATTGAATTACCTTTTCCGCAGAAATTTCTGACTGAACCCGGGGTGCTTGATGTGTTGTATGGTGGAGTGAAAGACAGCATGAAAGATAGTCGGTATTGAGTTTTAAGGCTGGATATTGATTGCGGATCGGGATTACCTTATCTTCCTTTCAAATTTTTAGCCATGAAATTCACCTTATGTGTGGCATTATTGACAGTAACTGGGGCAGTAAATGCACAAACAACAAATACCTCGGATAGCTTATTTATTGTTACTTATACAGTTGGTTCATCGTGGGATGCAAGTAAGCAACCCAATGAGCAAATGTATTTCAAAGAGCACTCAGCTAACTTGTCCAAACTTCGCAAAGAGGGAGTGATTAAAACTGGAGCTCGGTTTGCAGACAAAGGAATGATTGTAATTACTGCGAAGTCATTTACCACAGCGAAAGAAATCATTTTGAGTGACATAGCGGTAGTTAATAGGTTGTTTGAGACGGATATTCAAAGGTTGAATGTTTTTTACGAAGGCTGCCTGGAAAGACCAAAATGAATAGATTCTATAAAAACATATGACCTTAGTCGCAAAAAATATTCAAGCAAACGGAATCCATGTAAGTTATCTCGATGAAGGAGCAAGCACTGGTATGCCCTTGATCTTTATACATGGGTTTCCATTTAACAAAGAGATGTGGTCAACCCAATTGACTGCCTTGAGCGATAGCCATCGTTGTATTGCATATGATGTGCGTGGTCATGGAGACTCGGAAGCCGGAGCAGCTAAGTTCGGCATTCCTCAATTTGCAGATGATCTTTTTTCCTTCATGGACGCATTGAAGATTGAAAAAGCAGTTATTGTAGGCCTCTCGATGGGTGGATACATTGCGTTACATGCGATAAAGAAAAACCCAGCTCGAATAGCAGGACTGTTGTTATGCGACACACAGTGTGCAGCGGATACCCAGGAAGGTCGTGATAAAAGAAGGAAGACGATTGCGTTTATTCAAAAGAATGGGTTGGAAGTTTACGCTGAAGAATCGCTGAAGAATTTATTTGCACCAGGATCTTTTCAATCAAATAAAGAAGAGGTACTGTTTATTAAGAACACAATTTTAAAAACCCGGCCTGAAAATATTTGTTTTACCCTGCAGGCGTTGGCTGACAGGACGGAGACGTGTTCTTCATTAGAACAAATTGAAGTACCGGTGTTGATTCTGGTTGGTAAAGAAGATAAAATAACCACACCGGAGGTCGCGGAAAAAATGCATAATTTGATCAGTAACTCTGAATTACAAATTATTGAAAACGCAGGTCACTTAAGCAATCTGGAAAACCCGGAACGGTTTAACGAGTATACGAAATTATTCCTGTCAAAGAATTTCAGCGACTAGAAATCAGCTTTTCTATACTCACGCATCATCTCGCCATACCCTTGGTGCTTGCCAAAGGCCGTCATCGCTACTACAATGCGTTTTGTTTTTGTTTGTAAAGTCTTCGCCCCTTCAATCCATTTACTGAAATAATTCTGGTGTGATTTGGGTAACGAATTGAAAAACTCCATTGCCACAGGATCTTCCTTTAAACATTTCATTAAATCGGCAGAGAGTTCTAGTTTGCGATCATCCGCCTCCATCGTTACAGTAATTTTATCACCTAACTTTTTACCGGTGGCTTTGCGCATGGCGGCATTGAAGGGAAGAATAAATTTACCATCGCCCATGGGTATTAATGCAGTTTTTTGAAATGCAAATGAATCCAGCGTGCCCTTCACCCGAAACGATACCTTACAGTCCTTTTTTAGTTGATTGGCTTGTTTGACAGAAATTTCAAGATACGTCCAGCCAGTCTTTTCTCCTTTCTTATCGAATTTGTAAAGTGTGGTGATGAAACGAATCATGGGTTAAACTTTTCAATAAGGAGAAGGACTCACGCTCGTCCAACCCCCATCAATAACTAACGATTGGCCCGTGATGTGACCCGCATCGGGTGATACCAGGAATAAAGCTGCGCTTGCTATGTCTTGTGTAGTTGCTGGCTTGCCAATAGGCGTAATTCTCGACCAGGTGTTTTCATATTCGGGATCACTCTTGGTACGTTCAGTGATCGTTGCGCCAGGAGCAATCGCATTCACAGTTATTTTATAAGGCGATACTTCGAGTACAAGATTTTTGGCAAGCATTTCCAGTGCGGCTTTTGTCATGCCATAAGCGGCCAGGTTTTTATGGGCCTGATGTCCTGTTACTGAGGACATGAATAGAATTCTTCCCCCGGCTCCTTGTTCTTTCATTTGCCGGCACGCGCGTTGGGCAAGGAAAAAACTTCCGCCAAGATTAACATCCATGACTTTGTAAAAATCTTCGGCTTTGTATTCAAGAAAATCACCAAAGAGCGTAATGCCTGCATTGGCAATTGCGATATCTAGTTTGCCAAATTGCTGCACGGCTTCTTTTACCATGGTTTCAATGAACGATACATTGGAGCAATCGCCTGAATACGCAATGCAAATCCCGCCTTCTTTGCGAATAGTGCTTGCGGCTTCTTCTGCCAGTGAAGCTTCTATGTCGTTGAGAATTACACTCGCTCCCCGGGCTGCAAGTTGCCGGCAAATCTCAAGTCCAATGCCTTGGCCGGCTCCGGTTACAATGGCTACCTGATTTTTGAATGGTTTCATATCTTCAAGTTTAATCAAGGCGTCTGACCGCTTTGAGCGGTCTGACGCCTAATCATACTAATGCGAATCTCTTGATACCTCGCTGCCGGATCCACCCTTTAAAAAATCCATATCCGCTCCATGACTGGCTTGCTCAACATGTTGCTGATAGAGCATCACATACCCGCGATCGTATTTCTTGTGAATGGGTTTCCAGGCTTTTTTTCGTTTAGACAATTCTTCTTCGGAGACCTCTAACACCAACGAGCGCTTTGCCACATCCAGGCTGATTACATCTCCTGTTTTAACAACAGCAAAATTTCCACCCAACGCAGCTTCAGGGGAAGCATGTAAAATCACGGTGCCGAACCCGGTTCCACTCATGCGTCCGTCCGAAATGCGTACCATGTCATGAATGCCTTTTGCCAGTAATTTTTTTGGTAGCGCCATGTTCCCCACTTCGGGCATTCCCGGATAACCGATGGGGCCAACATTCTTCAATACAAGAATTGAGGTTTCGTCTACAGCCAAATTAGCATCATCGATTCTGCTTTTATAATCGTCAATGTCTTCGAACACAACTGCTCTACCGGAATGTTTCATCAGGTGCGTGCTCGCAGCCGAAGGTTTTATCACAGCTCCATCCTCGCATAAGTTCCCTTTTAAGATAGCAACGCCCGATAAGGGATTTAAAGGTTTGTCAACCGTTGCAATTATCTCACGGTTATAACATTCTGCTGAGTCGTAGTTTTCTTTTATCGTTTTTCCATTCACCGTTACACAATCCTGATGAAGGAATTTATCCAACTCTTTCATTACTGCGGGCAATCCGCCTGCGTAATATAAATCTTCCATAAAATATTTGCCGGACGGTTGCAGGTTGGCAATAAATGGAACGTTCGCGGATAACTTATCGAAGTCACTAAGTCTGAGATCAACACCAATTCGTCCGGCTATTGCCAATAGGTGGATAATAAAATTAGTGGAGCCACCGATGGCTGCATTGGTAATGATAGCATTCTCAAAAGCATTGCGAGTGAGAACATCCGAAAGCCTGAGATTTTCTTTCACCATTTCAACTATCCGAATGCCTGACATCTGTGCAAGTACCTTCCGTCTTGAATCGGCCGCTGGAATCGCGGCATTCCCCGGAAGGGAAAGCCCTAGTGACTCGACCATGCAGGCCATGGTGGAGGCAGTGCCCATCACCGCACAATGCCCCCGACTGCGGCACATGCATTCTTCGGCAACTGTCAGTTCTTCCTGACTCATTTCACCAGCGCGAACTGCATCATTGAAGCGCCATACATCACTTGTGCTGATATCCCGACCCTGATACTTTCCCGTGAGCATCGGACCACCAGAAACTACTAAAGTCGGAATATTTACACTGCATGCACCCATCACTAACGATGGTGTAGTTTTATCACATCCGCAAAGTAATACAACCCCGTCCATTGGGTTGGCCCGAATAGATTCTTCTACATCCATGCTTGCCAGGTTGCGGTAGAGCATAGCTGTAGGTTTGATCAAGGTTTCGCCCAACGACATTACCGGAAACTCAACCGGAAACCCTCCGGCTTCTGAGATGCCGCGCTTTACGGATTCCGCCAACTCGCGAAAGTGCGCATTGCAGGGTGTGAGCTCAGACCAGGTATTACAAATGCCGATCACCGGTTTGCCGCGAAATTCATAATCCGGAATGCCTTGATTTTTCATCCACGCCCGGTAGATGAATCCATCCTTGCCGGTTTTACCAAACCAGCCCTGACTACGGAGTTTATCTTTCATTGTCTAACTAATTGCCTCTATAAAGTTATATTGTTTTCATTAACTCAGATCTGTATTCACTAAGGATTCGTGCTTTTGATAAGAACCCAATATAAATTTTGTCTTTTATAACAGGTAAATTCCATTGTCGTGTTTCATCAAATTTTTTCAGAATGGTGTGGAGGTTATCCTGAAAATCAACGGCATGGGGTTCAGTCATCAAATCTTTCACCAACGTGGTGTCGTAAATTTTTGAGTTGAAAATCAATTCGCGAATATTATCCAGATGCACCACACCCACTAAGGCGCCTTCTTTGTTTACCACCGGAAAGGTATTTCGTTTTGATATTGAAATCACCCGAACCAGCAGTCGCAGGCTATCTTCAGGTTTTATGGCTGAAAAACTAGTCTCAAGAAGTTCTTTCAGATTGAGTTTACTTAGTAAATATTTATCACGGTCATCCACATTAATATTCAATAAGCGGGAGAGTTTTTTTCCTTCCATAGAAAGTGGTTCGAAGTAGCGAGCAACGGTAACACTTAAAGCGGCAACGATCATCAGCGGAATGATGAGGGCATACCCGCCTGTGATTTCAGCAATCAAAAAGATTGCGCACAGCGGGGCATAGAATATACCACTTAATATCCCCGCCATTGCCACAAGGATAAAATTTGTTTCAGGGATGTGTGCCAGCCCTGTCAGGTTAATAAGTTTAGAAAAGGAAAACCCAAGGTAGGCTCCTACAAATAACGAAGGCCCAAAATTTCCCCCATTGCCACCACTCCCTAAGGTGATACCAACGGCTATGACTTTAATAAGCACTAAAGCCCCAAGAAAAACAAGAAGTGAATATTCGTTGTGAATGAATTGACTAAGGACACTGCTCCTGATTATTTCATTGGTTTGCATGTTTGCCAGGAGTTTGATGCTCTCGTAACCTTCACCGAACAAGGGTGGAAAGACGATTAGTAAGAGAGAGAGAAGCAATCCGCCTATGATAATCTTTTTTGACGAACTGTTTATGGAGCCGAAAATTTTTTCCATCCACTCTAACATGCGTGCATAGTAAAGTGATACAAATCCAGCCAATATTCCGAGAACAATATAGTAGGGTACATTGTGGTAGTCGAAGGGTTGTTGCAATGAGAAGGAAAGGATGATTCCTTCGGATAAGATTATTTTTGAAAGCAACGCTCCGCTGGCGGCAGCAATTATAATCGGGATAAACGCAGCGACTGTTATATCAGTTAACAATACCTCAATGGCAAACAACACTCCGGCTACCGGAGAATTGAAAGCTGCCGCAATACCTGCGGCTGCCCCACATGCCAATAGCACCGTTCGGTCTTTATACGAGAGATGAAAGTAATTGCCATAGTTAGAACCAATGGCTGAGCCTGTACTTACCATGGGTGATTCCAATCCCACCGACCCGCCAAAACCTACCGTAAGCGCGCTTGTAATAACATGTGAGTACATTTGACTGGGTGGCAATTTGCTTGATTGCCTTGCAATGGCATACCCGATTTCTGCACTCCCTTTTTTAAAAATCCCTTTTAATCCAAATTTTATATAGATGACAGTAAGGGTAATACCAATGATTGGAAAAAGCGAGAAGAGAAAAAACTGTTCATAGCTGTTGGAGTAGAATGTAACCCACACCCCAATGGTATGCACGCAAAATTTAACAAGAATAGCAGCCAGGGCTGAAAGAATCCCCACCAACACGGTTGACAACATGAAGAACTGATGTGGGGATAACCTGTCCTTTGCGTAAAAGAAAGTTTGCTTGAATAACCGATTGATGAGTTTGATCATACGCTTTCGATTTGTGCCATCCTGGATTAGTACAATATTACTCACCTACTCGTAAAATCCCTGTTAAATTCCCATGAAAGGAATTAATTTGTTGTAATGTTGTATCTACAATTGTTGAGTCTGCAACTGATATGTCCCTCGAGAAAGAAATCCGGCAAGAGAAATTTTATAGCGAGCACCAAAAAGCTTCAATTAATATTTTATTTACTGGCAGCTGGCTGTATAATATCAACGTTGCCTACCTCAAAAAATTCGATATCACGCCCGAACAGTTTAATGTTCTGCGCATTTTAAGAGGTAGTCACCCACAACCTATGATGCTGTTGGACATTACGGCCCGCATGATTGATAAGAACAGCAATTGTACAAGGCTTGTGGAAAAACTAAGACAGAAAGGGCTGGTTAATCGAGTGATTTGTGAAAACAATCGAAGGCAGGTTGATATTTCCATTACGGATAAAGGACTTCAGCTATTAAAGAAAATTGATGCGGATGTACCTGACTGGGCTCGCACCCTTGAAAAAATTACAAAAGCAGAAGCAAAAGAGTTGAACCGGATTCTGGACAAACTTAGAAGTTAATCTTGCAGTAAGCGCACGGGTGAAACGTAGTTTTTAATGTCAAAGGCATCGCGTAAGCTCAAACTCATCAGCACCATGTCATCCGTAACATTTTTTTTAAAGGTGGGACTGCCCTTTTGCCAAACTTCTTTGATGTAATATCCTTTGCGTGGATTTTTCGCCTGATGAGGCGAAGGTGTCTTTATAGGCTTGTTTTCAAAGTACAATCCATAGATGGTTACCTGATAGCGATTGTCGCGGACCTCAATTACAAACTTTCCACTCCACTCGCCACTCCAATAAATTAATGGTGTGTTTTGATACTTGCGGCCGTAATGCTCGCAATCAATCTGGTAATGCTGAATCTCACCGTAGTACCCAACACCCCCGTCCCCAATATTATTTCGGGTTACATTTCGAGTAAAGGCTTTTGATTTAATCATTGTAGTGATCTCGCTGCGCAGGCTATCGGCAGCCCTTTCGTATTCGTAGGTATATCGCCAGATCAGTTCATTGTTCTCAATTTCAAACAAATCGAATTTCTGCGCCTGGGCAAAGAAACTACTTATGAAGACAATCAAAAAGGAGATTCGGTAGACCTTCATCACAATCAATCTGATCGCAACCAAAGCACTATTCAGACAAAATACAACACAAATTAATCAATTAATGCAAACGATTGTATCTACTCCTAAGCCTCTGAATTGACGGATAAATAATCAGAATATCACCATTTTGTTACCTATAGGTTAAAATATAGCCATACTTTATAAAAAAAGTAATGAATTATTGAAAATAGGGTTAAAAAATACCCTGTCGTAAACGAATACTATTAAAAATATTCAAAACGTGGTTAAAAAATAACCATAATCATTCATCATTGTATCGTAAACTAAAACTAAACACTATGAAAAGATCGATTATCTACCTCGCTCTACTCGTGGGCTTCAGCGTGCTGGCTTTATTCATGCCAGCCGTGCCCTCCACGATCAACACCGAAGGTCTTAACTCCGGTGATATAGCATGGATGCTGGCGGCCACAGCCCTTGTGCTATTAATGACCCCCGGTCTCGCCTATTTCTATGGCGGTATGATCAACACCAAGAATATTATTTCCACCATGATGCAAAGCTTTATTGCCATGGGTGTGATAAGCGTGTTGTGGATTGTAGTTGGATTCAGCCTTGCGTTTGGTGACTCCGTTGGCGGATTCATCGGGAACCCTGCGTCTTTCTTCATGTTCCAAAACGTGCTCGATGGAAAACCCTGGTCACTGGCACCCACCATTCCGTTGGTGTTGTTTGCTTTATTCCAGTTGAAGTTCGCCATCATTACACCGGCTTTGATTACCGGTACATTTGCTGAGCGTGTGCGCTTCAAGTCTTATATTATTTTCCTGGTACTATTCTCACTTCTTATATATGCACCGCTTGCCCACATGACCTGGCACCCGGATGGCTTCCTCTTTAAGTTGGGTGTGCTTGACTTTGCAGGTGGTACTGTGGTACACATGTCGGCTGGTTTTGCGGCTCTTGCTGCTTCCATTTATTTGAGAAACAAAAAGGAAATCAAAGAAGCCATTTCACCGGCTAACATTCCTTTCGTGTTATTAGGTACCGGCTTATTGTGGTTCGGTTGGTTCGGCTTCAATGCAGGGAGCGCGTTAGGTGCTGGTCCATTAGCAGCGTCCGCATTTGCTACTACCAATACAGCATCGGCTGCAGCCGGATTGTGCTGGGTATTAATCGATGCCGTGCGTGGCAAGAAGCCTTCGGCTCTTGGCTTTTGCATAGGTGCTGTGGTAGGTCTTGTGGCGATTACACCAGCCGCTGGCTTTGTAACTATTCCTTCCAGCTTATTCATCGGTACCATTGCAGCGATTATCAGTAACGTAGTCGTTCATTGGAAATCTAAGACTTCTTTGGAAGATACACTTGACGTATTTCCATGTCATGGAGTGGGTGGCGCAGTAGGTATGGTGATGACAGGCTTATTAGCCAACACGGCTGTAAATGCAGCCAATACCACAGGCAATGGATTACTCTTCGGTGAATTTAACCTTTTCAAAGTACATATGATTGCTCTCGTGTTAGCACTTGCCTTTATCATAATAGGTTCCTTCGTGATTTTGAAGATCACGGATTTGATTTCACCTATGACGGTTAGCAGCGAGGAAAAATTGGTGGGTTCAGACTTCAGTCAGCATGGCGAAAATCTGCATCCTTACGAATCACCAAAAGAAACAGCAGCAGCAGCTTGATTTAGAATCACCAAAGCGTCCCGGAGGGTGTGAGATACCCGGCCGGGACCACTTTAGCTTATTGTTTAAAAAAACACGAATAAAATTATGAAAAAATATACAGCACAATTAATGCAATTGAGTCTTGCCCTCATCCTTCTGATAAGCGGTAAAAATTCCTTCGCACAGGATAATGTAGTGGTTGCTTCGGCAGCCAAGCCAGTTGTGAAAGAGGATAAAATAGTTACGGAAGGAGATAAGGCAGCAGCGGAAGCCAAAGCAGAAGAAGAGGATGAACCAACCTTTACGTTTGCAGGATCTATCGATACGTACTTTCACAGCACATTCAAAACTCAAAATGCTTACTACGGTGATGCTTACGCACCATCAACTTCATTTGCGGATTTGAAAGGATTTGGTATTGGTATGGTGAACCTGATCGCTTCTTATGGTGGCGATAAAGCAGGCTTCACAGCGGATGTTGTATTTGGTCCCAGAGGTCAGGCTGCTGTATTCGGTACCGCCAGTGGTCAGGCCATCATTAACCAGGCATTCGCATACTATAAATTCTCAGATAAGTTGACGTTGAACCTGGGTCAGTTCAACACCTTTCTTGGGTACGAAGTAATTTCTCCGACTGTAAATTTCCATTACTCTACGTCTTATTTATTCTCATGGGGCCCGTTCAATCACACAGGTGCCCGCCTGGATTATGCGTCTGAAAGTGGATTGGTTGCCAAGCTGGCTGTGATGAACCCAACTGATATTGTTGAATTCAACCCGGTTAATACTTATACGCTTGGGGCTCAACTCGGAAAGACCTCTGACAAAGGTGGTATCTGGTTCAATTTCCTTTATGGAGACCAGGATGGAACCCTCGATTCAGAAAATGTGCAATATCAGGATGCCTCTGCCGGCAAACTATTTCAGGCGGACGTTACATTGGGGTATAATCTGACAGACAAATTTTATCTCGGATTTAACGCCTCTTCGCAAAGTACTGCTGTTGGTGAAGAAGCCGACATCAACGGAGATATTATTGATTCATCAGGCGACCCTAGTTCCTTCTTTGGATTAGCAGTTTATCCTAAGCTTACTCTTTCAGAAAGCTTTGCACTAGGCTTGCGTGCAGAATATTTCTCTGTGAAGAATGGACACCTGGGCATCTTTGGATTGGATACTAATGGTGATGGCAATGTGATGGAGTTCACGTTATCGGGTAACTACAAAGTAGGTGGCTTGACTTTTATTCCTGAAGTACGCGTAGACAAAACTTCGGAAGATTCTTTCTTTAAAGGAACGGAGACCAAGAACCTGTTACCCTCATTAACCTTAGCGGCTGTTTATAAATTCTAAACCTAAACTAAAAATCTTGTCAGGTATGAGCCTGCCTGCGCGAAGCCGCTTCGGCATTGGCAGGCTTGTCGATACTTAGCCCTGAAATATTCGACAAGTTCAGACTGACAACCCAATAAATATATTAACCACTTAACTAACCTTACCAATGTCAAAATCGAAACTCGAATACATCTGGCTGGATGGTTATACACCTACCCAAAGCCTGCGCAGCAAAACAAAAATTGTAAGAAACTTTGACGGCACACTCGAGAGCTGCCCTGAGTGGTCATTTGACGGAAGTTCCACCGAACAAGCACCGGGTGGTTCGTCCGATTGTATTCTTGCCCCCGTGGCGATCTTCCCTGATCCGGCACGCAAGAGTGGCTATTTAGTGATGTGTGAAGTATTGAGTCCTGACGGAACTCCACATCCTACCAATGGTCGTGCGCACATTGAAGATGATGACCGCGATTTCTGGTTTGGATTTGAACAGGAATATTTCTTATGGAATCCGGCCACTAACAAACCGCTGGGCTTTCCCGAACATGGATTCCCTGCTCCACAAGGTCCTTACTATTGCTCGGTGGGCGCAAAGAATGCTTTTGGTCGTCACATCATAGAAGAACATCTTGATTATTGTCTTGAAGCTGGCATTAACGTAGAAGGCATCAATGCCGAAGTTGCGCCCGGTCAGTGGGAGTTCCAGGTATTTGCCAAAGGCGCTAAAGAAGCCGGAGACCAGGTGTGGGTGGCTCGATACTTATTGGAGCGCACGGCAGAGAAGTATGGGGTTGCCATCAACTGGCATTGCAAGCCATTAGGAGCTACCGATTGGAATGGTTCGGGTATGCATGCAAACTTCTCCAACTCGCTGTTGCGCGAAGCAGGATCTAAAGATGTTTATGATAGGGTGTGCAAAGCATTTGCGCCTGTAGTAAAAGAACATATAGCCGTGTATGGTGCCGATAATCATCTGCGCCTTACCGGTAAACACGAAACACAGTCTATTGACAAATTCTCATACGGTATTTCTGATCGCGGGGCATCGATCCGCATTCCGATTGCTACGGTAGAGAATGGTTGGAAAGGGTGGCTGGAAGACAGAAGGCCGAACTCGGCAGCTGACCCATACAAAGTGGCTGCGCGCATCATCACTACAGTGAAGATGGCGCCACAATTGGAGCCCGTATTGGTGAGCATGAATGGCAACGGGAAGGGGAGGTAGACCTTACCCGTGTGTGAAGTAAGGGAGAGGCGCAAGCTTCTCCCTTTTTTGCTTCCCGTGGCTTCCTGCTTGCCCTCGGTGTCGTAGATTTGAAAATATTTAAAAGCACTGAAGCAAGGGGAGCTACCTAGTTGAAGCAATATCTGTTAATTAGACTTTATAAATTTTTTGTAATAATTAGATGAGCCTGTCTGAAGATGTATTAAGTATAGTCCTGACGGTTGACCAGATAGATTGATCCTGGCTGTATGTTCATTCGAATTGGGAAACTGTGAAGTGTTAATAATTTCCTTTCCAGAGCAATCCCTAATCCAAATCCTTATTGGACCAGTGTCTTGTAAATTCATTGTTAATGTGATCTCGTTTAATCCAGGGTTTGGAAAAATCTTCCAATCAATGTCACTTCCTTCGCCACTAGCGCTAAGAATGTAGTCTGTGGATGCTTTAAATTTCGAGTAGTAAATGTCATTAAATCCAGAAGCGGAAAAAGTTTGTTGTGCAGTTTCTCCTTTTCCGAAAACTAAATTCTTGCTGTTAAAGTATCCGGCTACATAGCTATTGCCTTCACTGTCTACGGCAATGCCTTTTCCCTCTTCATTACCAGTACCCCCTGAATTGGTGGCCCATAACAGATCTCCATAGTAAGTGTATTTTGCTACGAACATATCAAAGTCGCCATCCCCAATTAGTTTCACCGCATTTTTACTCGCAAAGGTGAGTTCGTCATTAAAATAGCCAGTAACATAAACGCTGTTTTGAAAATCCATTGCTACAGAAAGTCCACGGTCAAATCCCGGACCTCCAGCTGATTTAGCCCAGACATTTTGACCATCTGCTTTATACTTAGCGATAAAAAAATCATTAACTCCCAGGCCCGTAAGTATTATTTTATTTGGACCAGTACCAAAAGTTGCGCTTCCCCAAAAGTCACCTGTCAAGTAAATGTTATCTTCTGAATCTATAGTAAGACCATGAACCCCACCTGCGCTTTCTGTAAAAGGAATAATGGACCATACCAACAAACCATTGTTTGTCAGTTTGGATAACACGAATGAATTTCCGTCACCTCCGCAAAGGACAACATTTGAATTCTTATCCACGGCTATACTTAATCCATTGCCTTGTCCTGTCGCGAGTACATGCACCCACAAAAAATTTCCGTCACTGGAATACTTGGCGGCAAATATTTTATAGCCCAGGTCTGTAACTGTTTTTTCTGATACTTCGCCCTTACCAAAAATGGCACCATCCTCAATACTACCAGTTATATAAACGCCAGATGCGGCATCAGTAACAATTGAGAAACCGCTGTCTCCATCTTTACTGCCACCTGCACTTTTAGCCCATTGCAAATACCCATTTGGGTCATACTTGGCTATAAAAATTTCACCAAAGGTTCCATCGAGTACTGTCTCATTAGGCTGGCCTTCCCCAAATAAAGCTTGATTGGAGAATTTTCCGGTAACATAGCAATTACCACTTTTATCAGTAGTGATTCCAAATCCAGTAATGCTCCCCCCTTGTCTTACCCAAAGCAACTGGCCTGAAGGATTATATTTGGCAACAAACATACCATTGATTGTCAAAGTAGTCTCGTTCGGTTGGCCTTTCCCAAAAACAGCATTCATGCCTGATGCTCCGATTACATCACCTGTAATAAAAACATTCCCTTCATGATCGAGAGCAATGCTATGAGCTGCATCATTGAAATTATTCCCATCAAAGCTCCCTCCGGCCTGTTGGGCGTAAATAAATTCCTGTGCGTAGTCATTTTGGAATAAGGAAAGCAAGAGAGAAATCAGAAGTAGCCTCATAAGCGCATTGGTTAAATACTAAAATTACACGAAACGATAACCCAACACAATCGATCCTTAATTTAAAATGGGGATACAATTATCATTTTTACCCGTCAAACCATGATTTTTATCAGTGTATCTGAAATATTAATCCATCACCTTTAGTGCACCCTTTATGTGTTCATTATGAAAGCAAGTTTCGTCTTTATTTTTCTGGTGGGAATGTTGACAGGTAATTGCCTATTTGCGCAACCCGCTGAACCCCAACAAAAACTCATTAATTTTAAAATGCAATCCAGTATTCTGGTGTCAGACGATGGAGGCAAATTGTCTGATCCTGCATATCGGCCAGGTATCTATTGGTTTCCGGTACAAATACCAACAACAGTACTTAGTGGATTGGTTGCCAATAAAGTTTATCCCAATCCATATGAAGGCATGAATAACATGTTTATACCGGATGCATCGGATGAATTCAATAAGCAATACCAGCTGGAAAAATATAGTCACATTCCGGGTGTTAGCAATCCGTGGAAGAAACCCTATTGGTTTAGAACAACCTTTGAGGTGCCAGAAATAGGCGATAAGCAACATCAATTAATTTTGAAAGGAATCAATTACCGTGCAGAAGTGTGGTTGAATGGTAAACGAATTGCAGACTCAACTCAACTCGTGGGTATGTTTGCAGAACACGATCTTCCGGTTACCAGCCTTATCAGACAAGGCAAGAATGGCCTGGCGATAAAAATTTATCCACTAGATTATCCCGGTTTACCTGCACGCGAACAACTTAAAATCTTCGATGACTTTTATGAAAATGGCGGACCCACGGGAGACATTGGAAAAAATGTAACAATGTTATGTTCTGTTGGATGGGATTGGATGCCTCCGGTAAGGGATCGGAATATGGGTATCTGGCAACCGGTGTATTTGCGAACAACCGGGGCTGTGAAAATAAATTATCCGACTGTTAGCACCAAACTCTCATTACCTGACACTACATCCGCAAATTTGACACTTGATTTAGCACTCCAAAACTTGAGCAGCAAAGAGATTACAGCAACGTTGAAGGTGCATTTGCATCCTGAAAACTTTACAGGCAACGCAACAACTTTCACATACCCCGTTAACTTAAAGGGAAACCAAATTACAAAGGTTAAGATTACGCCAGAGCAAGTGAAAGAGTTGAAAGTTCAGAAGCCTGAGTTATGGTGGCCATTGGGCTATGGAAAGCCTAACCTGTATCAGGTTACAATTCAGGTGGAAACACCAGATGGATTGAGCGATCAGAAAACAATTTTAACAGGTATACGCACAGTGACATCAACTATAACCAAAACCAAGAATTCAGTTCGAAGAGATTTCTTTGTGAATGGAAAGCGCATTCATTTAGTGGGTGGTGCCTGGGTGCCAGACATGATGTTGCAAAATGATTCGTTGCGCATTGCACGTGAACTTCAACTCATCAAAAATTCAAATCTAAACCTGGTGCGCATCTGGGGTGGTGGTGTGACGCCTTCTGATTTATTTTTTGATTTGTGCGATCGTCTGGGATTGATGGTATGGAATGACTTTTGGGTAACGGGCGACACTCAAGGTGAATTTAAGGGCTCACCCGACTGGCCACTGGAAGGACATGTGTTCATCAACAATGTAACGAGTAGTATTTATCGCATTCGTCATCATGCCAGTTTGCTGGTCTGGACAGGTGGGAATGAAGGTCATGCGCGTAAACCATTGTATTATGCAATGCGTGATAGCGTTGCAACGATAGATGGTACACGACCCTTTATACCAAGTTCTTCGGGTTTTGCAAAACTTCCGGAAGGATGGAAGGGTTCCTGGCCTGATGATCAACCCTCCGGAGTGTATAGCGGAGGCCCGTATACCTGGAAAGATCCTAAAGTCTATTATGAGTTGGTAGAAAAGTCACCCGACTGGGTATTCAAAGATGAAACCGGAATTCCCTCGCAACCTCCCTATACTACGTTACCGAAAATTATTCCCAACCTGGTGTGGGACAATAAGGCACCGTTTCCATTCAATGATACCTGGGGTTATCACGATGCGGCTACTGGCAATGGCCGTTATGATTTGTACTACGAAGAAATGGTGAAGCGTTATGGCAAGCCTTCAACCATGGAAGAATTTTCTGATAAAATGCAATTGATGAATGCCATGGGTTATCAAGGGATTTTCGAAGCGGCACAATCGCGACTAAATGAAACAGGGGGAGTGATGCTTTGGAAATTGAACCCTGCCTTCCCCAGCGTAATCTGGCAAATCTATGATTGGTACATGTTGCCAAATGCCGGTTATTACTTTATACAAAACTCAGTTGCGCCAATTCACCTACAGTTTAATCGAACAACCAATGCTATTGACCTGGTTAACCGTTCGTATAAGGGGCACGATAACGTGATAGTGGAGGTTTATGTATTTGACACAAGTGGAAAAAAACAATTTTCTGCAAAGGAGAAGTTGTCTGCTTTACCTTCTTCTGTTATTAAACTGAAAACACTTGCCAACTGGAAACAAACACCGGGTGTTCAATTACTTCTACTCCGCCTCTTCGACAAAACAGGAAAACTCCTCAACCAGAATACATATTGGTTAGAGAATCAGAATGACTTCAAATCGCTTGCATCAATGCGTGAAGCGTCTCTATCAACAAAAATTGTATCGTCTAACGTAGAAGAAGGTAATCGGGTAGTTACAGTTCAATTACAAAACAATTCTGCCTCGTTGGCTTTCTTTACCCGTGCGCAAGTTTTAGACCAGACAGGTGAAGAAGTATTACCTTCCTATTGGTCGGATAACTATTTTACATTGATGTCGGGCGAACAGCTTACAATTAAAGTCAAGGTAGATTCCTACCAGCAAAAGCCTGTTTCAATTCGGGTTTCTGGTTGGAATGTTAAAGAAATGATTGTGCCAATTCAATACTGACTAAAATGGAGATGCGGCCTTGCATCTCCATTTGTTTAATTGAATGGAATTTATATTTAATTGTTTCTTTTCAATTTAAATCGTGCGTTCTGATTTCCAACCATCAAGGTAAAGTATCCATCTTCCAGTATCTGTGCTCCAGTCTTATCAGGAAACCACAAGCACTCATTCGGACGAATAATGAATGAGTATTCAGCGGACTCACCTGGCTTAATTAATTTCTTGTCGTAATATTTCAAATCGCGGATCGGTCTTGACAGACTGGCCACCTCATCATGCAAAAACCAAAGCACAGCTTCTTTGCCTTCGCGGTTGCCTGTATTTTTCACGGTTACAGTTGCTTTGATTTCCCCTGTATCAGCAGTGATCACGGAATCACTGAGCGTAATATTGCTATATTCAAACGTGGTGTAGCTTAATCCTGATCCGAAGGGAACCAGGCAAATTGGATTTGGAATTTCATGTGCCAGCAAGACTTCACTGATCTTATGATTGTGTGGAACTAGCCGATTGACCTCCTTTGGAAAATTGAAACTCATCTTGGCACTTGGGTTTACTTTTCCACTGATGATCTCGGCCACTGCTTGCCCTCCTTCAAAGCCGGGAAGCCCGCCAAACAAAACGGCCTGACAACGGTCATACACTTTTGTAATCACGCGTGGCCGGCCGCTGATCATGACAACAATAACAGGCTTCCTGGTTGCCTGTGCTGTTTCAATCAATGCTAGCTGATCTTCGGGAAGTGTAATGTCCTGAATGCTTCCAAAGCCTTCGGAATAGGCGGGCTCACCAACAACTAAAACAATCGCATCTGATTTTGCTGCCTGCGCCTTCAGTTCATTAATATTCGCGGCAAGCGTTACGCGCGATTGAGGAAATTCTTTTAGCAGTCCGGTGAAAATGGTGTGCATGTCTTTCGGGTAAAGCGTTTCATCACTCGTCATCCAGCGCAAGGTCCATCAACCTGCCAACGCACTTTTTGAATTCGCATTCGGACCGGCCACTAACAGGTTTTTAATTTTTGAAGGATCAAACGGAAGTGTATTATTATTCTTCATCAGCACAATGGATTCACGAGCAGCTTCCAGTGCTTTCGCACGATTCTCGGGCGTGCCAATCCGGTTGAAGCGATCATTACGTGGATATGGATTTTCAAATAGACCAAGCTCTAGTTTCATCCTTAATATCCGCGACACGGAAAGGTCAACTCGTTCTTCGCTGATTTTACCTTCTTTCACTAAGGCGCGCATGTGATCTCCGAAAGCAGTTGTATAAGGAGTCATCGCCATATCCACACCCGCCATAATAGCCTGATGGGTGGCGTCCTTTTCATCTACAGCAGTGCGGTGATTGCGATATAGCCGAATGATATCTTCCCAGTCTGTTACAACAACTCCTTTAAATTTTAATTCATCACGCAAAAGTTGTGTGAGCAAACGATACGAAGCGTGTACAGGCTCGCCATTCACTTCACCACTGTTTACCATCACACTCATGATGCCGGCATCAATCGCGGCTTTGAAAGATGGAACATGATATTCATACATCGCCTGTTCCGACATATCAGTTTCTCCACGGTCCCATCCATATTTCGGATCGGAATAACCCAGAAAGTGTTTGGCGGTAGCTGCAATTTTATAAGGGGCAATGTCTGCTTCTGCTTGCACAGTCTTTATATAAATTGAAGCCATTGTTTTTGATACGTAAGGAGACTCGCCCAACGTTTCATAGTAGCGGCCCCATAGTGGGGTGCGGGCAATATCAAGTACTGGTGCAAAGAGCCACTGATGACCGATGTCTGCAGTTTCAATTGCTGTTACATGTGCCATGTCGGCTGCAAATTGATTGTTATACGTAGCTGCTGTGTTCAGTGCATGTGGAAAGATAGTTCCGCCAGCGAGGTAGTTGGGTCCATGCATGTGGTCTACTCCGTAGATGATCGGAATTTTCAGTCTCGATTCTTGCATGTTGATTTCCTGAATGTCTTTGTAAAATTGAAACCACGTCTCAGCGGGTTCTGCGATGCCATTCAGAATGGAACCAACATGATACTCACGCAGAATTTTTCTCAGCTTGGCAGTATCTACTTTTGTGGTGATGCTTAAATCGCTGCCTGCGCCCCAATTGGATTCAGTGACGATGGTTGAATTGTTGAGTTGAGTCATCTGACCAATTTTTTCTTCCATGGTCATCTGGCTTAGCAAATCATCTATTTTCTTTTCAATGTCGTTATTGTTGCTCCGTTCCAGTGTTCGCCTTTCAGCTACACTCAATGTTTTATTTTCTTTGGGGTCAGTAACCGAACAGCCTATGGCAAGTGTGGTAACTACCAGGAGGGTGAGGAGGTTTTTGGTTAGGGAATGCATACCGATTGATATTTATTTTGATCGTGCAAGGACGCAACAAGCACAACCCTAAACCATGACTTATGTCAGTGAATAATCTTCCATCCAAAGGCTTTGACTGTTATTTTTATTGGTAGGCGGATCAGAAAAAACCACTATTTTTGCCCCTTATGAAAAAAATAATTGAATCAAGGAAGCTGTTGGGTGTGGATAAAGAGGTCGAATTAAGGGAATTGAAGACCCTTTACAGGAATTTGATGAAGGATTGGCATCCGGATAAGTTTCAGGATAACCATGAAGCAAAACAGGAGGCCGAGGAAAAAAGTAAGGCATTTATTGAAGCTTACCATCTATTGGTGAGTGTGGCTCCTGAAACCCATGCCCAGCAACTGGAGCAATATACCGAAGTAATTACTTCAGCACGCATGGTTGATTTTACCTACAAAGCTCAGACGTTACAGATCAATTTTAATGATGGTAGCAGCTATGAATACTTTGGTATTCCACATTCTATCTATAATAAATTTCTTAATTCTGATACCCCTGATCGATTTGCCCGCAGGCACATCTATCATTCCTACATCTACCGGAAGGTAAGCAAAGCAGTGATTAATTAATTTTCCGGCATCACAAAGGCCATGATAATATAGAGCAACAAGCCTGCCCCAAAGAAGAGGAATGTGGCTATAAAAATCAAACGCATTACGGTAGGATCCAGGTCAAAATAGTTGGCGAGGCCGCTGCACACCCCGAATATTTTCTTTTCTCCTTTTACTAGTCGTTTGGGCATAAGTATAGAGTTTTATTGCATCACTAAATTAAAGAATTTAACAGGTACTTGAGATTTCTTACTTATTTCTTTAATCAATCCTTCTTTTTTTAGTCTCTGCATACATTTAATTAATCCGCTTACATTTGTCTTTCGTTAAGCGATTATGAAGTTCACTATGAAAAGTTCTCTTTGGATTGTTCTGGCAGCTCTGGCTATAATTTCCTGCTCGCCACCAAAAGAGCAAAAGGCCACGGTTGATTCGCTGCGGATTAATTACACCATTCGCAGTGTTTGGCCACACGATACAGAAGCGTTTACGCAGGGGCTCTTGATTTATAAAGGGGAACTTTATGAAAGCACTGGGCAAAACGGCACCTCATGGATTGGTATTGTAGATGTTAATACCGGGGTTGCCAACAAGAAAGTGATTCTGGATGACCGATACTTTGGTGAAGGAATCGCCATTTTGAATAATAAGGTTTATCAACTTACGTACACTACAAAAGTAGGCTTTGTCTATTCGCTGAAGGATTTTAAAAAACTTAAAGAATGGACATATCAGTCGCAAGGATGGGGACTCACTCATGATAATGTAAATCTTATAATGAGTGACGGATCTAATAAATTACTCTATTTGGATACGCTTACACAAGAGATTGTTAAATCAGTTGCGGTTACGGAGGAGCAAGGTCCGGTCAAGAATCTGAATGAGCTCGAATACATTGAGGGCTTTGTATATGCTAACGTTTGGCAAACCAATACAATTGTAAAAATTGATCCCGTCACAGGCAAGGTGGTTGGTCGTCTGGATCTGACTGCCTTGGCCAATGATGCACGCAAAGCGAGCCCACAGGTAGATGTGTTGAATGGCATTGCGTGGCATCCTGATACGCGATCCTTTCTTGTTACCGGTAAGCACTGGCCGCATGTTTATATTCTGAAAATTGATGAGCCCAGGAAAGTAAATTAATTGCAATGCGGGTTAGCATTGTTTTATGCTTTTTGTTTTCAGTGCTGGGTGTTGCCAATGCTCAGACTCCTTACATTCAAATTCTGGGTGTTGCTCAGGATGGGGGTTATCCTCACATCGGTTGTGAAAAAACATGTTGCGCACAAGCCTGGCAAAACAGTGAACTCCGTCAGTGGATAGTTTCATTTGCGTTGGCGGATCCTGTTACCGGGAAGTGGTGGTTGTTCGAAGCTACTCCGGACATTAAAGATCAGTTGCACTATTTCCGCACGGCCACCGCGGGTAGGTACAATTACTTGCCCGATGGCATTTTCATAACCCATGCACATATCGGGCATTATACAGGCCTGATGGAATTAGGTAGGGAAGCTCTTGGAAGCAAAGAAGTGCCGGTATATGTGCTTGATAAGATGAGTAAGTTTTTGGAAACGAACGGACCATGGTCGCAGTTGGTCTCATTAAAAAATATTTCCATTCAAAAACTCATAGCCGATGAATCATTGGCATTGACATCAACCATTCAGGTAACGGCATTCACTGTTCCACACCGCGATGAGTTTTCGGAAACGGCTGGGTTTAGGATCAACACAAGATCAAAAAAATATCTCTTCATCCCAGACATCGACAAATGGGAGAAGTGGAATAAAAAGATTGTGATAGAAGTGGAGCGTGCCGACATTGCCTTGCTGGACGCGACCTTTTACTCAGCTGATGAGTTGCCACATCGAGACATCAGTGAGATTCCTCATCCGTTGGTGCAGGAGACCATGAAACTTTTTGAAAGTTTACCCACGCTGAAAAGTAAAATTCATTTCATTCATTTCAATCATACCAATCCTTTGTTGCGAGCTACTGAAGAGAAGAAAGATCTTGAGCAGGTTGGCTTTAAGGTAGCAGCCGTAGGAAGTGTGTATTGAGTCAGTTTCCTGAAATCAACTTTTTGTTTTTAAACAGGTCATCCCAAATAGCGAGCCCAGGTTTAGGTTGCAGATTGATATCAACCAGGCCGAGATAAGCAAAATACCCAATCGATGCAGGCACAGACGAAGGAAGGGCTGTGAGATCAAGATCAGTGAAGAGTAATTGAAAAACAGCTGTGGCTTTTACTTCACTTAAAAGGTGACTGTGGTGAGCGATATAGTCGCGTTGCAATTCAGGCGAACCGATGAAGGATTGATCAGGTGTCGTAACCGAAGCCGATGTCCAGCCCCCTTCGGTAACAAAAGAGGGAAGATTTTTACCTTCCAGTAAACGTGAATAATAATTTGAAGGAATGTCAGTGGGCTTGTCGAATCCAAAGTAAGCATA
>DAOOCD010000035.1:0-23279 GCA_035408225.1 Cyclobacteriaceae bacterium
CATTGCTTTTGATAAAGAAGCCCTTGCCTGGCACTGACCCAAGTATTCCGTCACTCTTCAATTTGCGGTATGACTTTTCAATCGTATCGCGCGACACAGCTAGTTCAAAACTCAATTCATTGATGGAAGGCAACGTGTCATCTATTTTAAGATGACCTTCTAGCACAGCTTGTTTAATAGAATCAGCCACTTGCAAATATTTGGGATTGGCAGAATAATCGTCAAGATGAATGTTTTGAAGAATCGAATCCCCAGTGCCTTGCATATAACTAAAAGTAGGTAGAACCATTCAAACACAAAAACCGCCAGTCAAATTGAGACAGGATGGTGCATGACAGTTCATTTGAAATGGAAACCTATCTTGCTTTAAATCAATTAATCTGCTTGTGATGAAAAGAATATTCCCGATACTGATTGCCATTCAACTAATCACTCACTTCAGCATTGCTCAAATCTCCAATGACGACCTGATGAAAGGATTTCAAAATCCTCCCGAAGAAGCAAGGCCCCGCACCTGGTGGCATTGGATTGGCAGCAACATCACCAAAGAAGGAATTACGAAAGACCTGGAGTGGATGAAGCGGGTGGGCATTGGAGGTTTTCAGGCTTTTGATGTGAGTCTCGGTATGGGGCAAACGGTAGAAAAGAAAATTGTATTCATGACGCCCGAGTGGCTCGATGCCATTCGTCATACCGCTGCAGAAGCTGAAAGACTTGAATTAGAAATGACAATGGTGACTTCCGCAGGCTGGAGTGAAACCGGTGGACCATGGGTAAAACCTGAAGAGGCAATCAAGAAAATTGTATGGAGTGAACTTGCCATTACAGGCGGCAAAAAATTTATGGGTAAACTTCCTGCACCTCCTTCCAATAACGGCCCGATCCGCAACATGAGCAGACCCGGTGGATTTTTATCAGCAGCCAACTCAAAGCCAGATCCTACTTTCTACGCAGACTACAAAGTGATTGCCTTCCGCACTCCGAAAGTCGAAATCAAAATGATAGACCTGAAACCAAAGATAACATCTAATTCAGGAGAACTTAATGCCACTGCATTACTTGACGATGATCTGACAAGCACTATAAAATTACCACTGCCCAAACCAGAAGCACCCGTCTGGATACAATTTGAATTTGCACAGCCTTACAAAGCCCAGTCATTTTCATTTGCAACGGCTATCACAGGAACATTTGGCACAAAAGACATAACAACGGGTTATCTGGAAGTAAGTGATGATGGAGAAAAATTTAAAACCATCGTTGCTCTTCCTGGTCCCCAACATGACATCCGCGCCATACCGGTGCGCACCTACACTTTTCCGGAGATTACTGCAAAATACTACCGCATTACACTGACTGGCGGCTCAGGTATTACTACCGTAGGAAACTTTGGCACAGCCGGATATTTTGGCCCGGCACCAATCACGTTGGATATCTCCGAAGCAAAATTCTTCAGCGAAGCGCGTGTTAACCGATGGGAAGACAAAGCCCACTTTGCCCCCATGTTTGAGTTGGAAGCATTGGCTACGCCTGCCGTTTCAGAATCATCTTCCATTACAGAAGTAATTGACATCACCGATAAAATGAAAGCCGATGGCACACTTACATGGGATGTGCCCGCTGGCAACTGGACCATTTTCAGAATGGGATATTCCTTAACGGGATCCAAAAATAGTCCCGCAGTGCCAGCAGGCATTGGCTATGAAGTGGATAAGCTTAGTAAGAAACATCTGGAATCATATTATAAGAATTACACCAATCCGCTTGCACAGGCGCTGGGCCCATTGTATGGCAAGCGCATGCAATACTGGCTCACCGATAGCTTCGAAGCTGATGCACAAAACTGGACGGAAGATTTTCCTGCAGAGTTTTTAAAACGAAGAGGCTATGACATGACTCCTTATTTACCCGTGCTCAGCGGACGTATTGTAAAAAATGCTGATGTAAGTGATCGCTTCCTCTGGGACTTCCGTAGAACCATTGCCGATTTGCTGGCGGACAATCATTACAAAGCGTTAGGCGACATGGCAAGAGCACAAGGAATAAAGTTATATGGAGAATCGGCAGGAATTTCGTTGCCTATCATTCAGGATGCCATGCTGAATAAAAAATATCTGGACATCCCGATGGCCGAGTTTGGAATGACACAAGGATTGGGCTCTGCGGAAAGCAGCAGCTGGAAATCACCGCGTGATCTTGATGATGATCACGCGTATCGCGGAGCCGGTGATCGCTTGCAGGCACATCAATCCGATATTCGCGAAGCGGCATCAGCCTCACACATATACGGAAAGAAATTCGTAGCCACCGAATCGTGGACTGGTGGTGCATTCGAAGCTCCTGCATCCATGAAACTGATTGGTGACTACTGGAATACGCAAGGTGTGAATCGCTTTATATTCCACACCTCCACGCATCAGCCATTAGATACCAAACCTGGCAACTCGATGGTGGGCACACACATTCATCGCAATATAACCTGGGCCGAACAAGCTGCACCCTTTGTTACCTATCTCTCGCGAAACAGCTTCATGCTGCAGCAAGGAAATTTTGTGGCTGATATTGCCTATTACTTAGGCGAAGGTATCCCCTCCTCGGTTCCTTACTGGAAAAAAATAAAACCAGAACCTCCTTCAGGGTATGATTATGATTTCCTCGGCACCGATGTCTTGCTTGACGATGCCATTGTGAAAGAAGGAAAAATTGTATTAAAAAGTGGCATGACGTACGAGGTGTTGGTGTTGCCTGAGCTAAATGAAATGACACTGCCTGTATTAAAGCAGATAAAAGAGTTGGTTTCACAAGGCGCTACCATCGTTGGCCCTAAGCCGGTTAAGTCGTCTGGTCTTTCCGGCTATCCTTCCGTGGATAGCGAAGTTGCTCACATGGCGAATGAAGTATGGGGCGATGCCGATGGCCAGTTGATTTTTCATCATGCATACGGAAAAGGACATGTGTATTGGGGAGCACCGTTGAATTCAGTGTTGGCCGAGAAAAAGGTGATCAAAGATGTTGAGTACACCCGGCCACATACCAATACGTATTTAAGCTGGATACATCGCAAAACTGCTGATGCCGACATCTACTTTATCTCAAACTTGCGCAACCAGAAAGAAGATGCAAAATTAGAATTTAGAATCACAGGTAAAGCACCTGAGCTATGGCATGCCGATAGCGGCACGACTGAACCTGCCGACTTTACAATTGAAAAAGGAATCACTTCGGTCTCTTACGAGTTCAATCCGGAAGAATCTGTGTTTGTTGTTTTCACTAAACCCGCTTCCGCCACTTCATTTAGTAAATCAAAATCCATCAGCAAACAAGTTACTGTTTTGAATGAATCATGGAATATAAGCTTTCCTCCTAACCTGGGTGCACCTGAAAAAATAACGCTCGATAAATTAATTTCACTCACTGAACACCGTGAAGATGGTGTGAAATATTTTGGTGGCACCGCTATGTACACCAAAGAATTTACTGCAAGTAAGGATTGGTTTAAGTCCGGCTCCAGATTCATTCTTGATTTAGGAACTGTAAAAGACATCGCGGAGGTTAGCGTCAATGGAAAATCAATAGGCACACTATGGAAATTGCCTTATCAAATTGACATCAGCACTGCCCTGAAACAAGGATTGAATAAGATTGAAGTGAAAGTAACCAATCAATGGACCAACCGCATCACGGGCGATGCTCTCAATCCTGACAAAAAAGTATTGTCAGGAAGCGGTCTCAGGTTTGGTGGGAGCAACAACGCATTACTAGAATCGGGGTTAATAGGTCCTGTAGTCGTGAATCGGATAGACGATAATCAATCAAAATAAAAAGCTATATTCGATACCCTAAAACCAACTATCATGAAGCGTTATACTACTCTGCTAATTCTATTGGTTGCTTTTTCCTGCAGCACTCCGACTGAAAAAAAATCAAGTGTCGTTGCCAATGGCACTCCCGAATCAGCGGGATTTTCTAAGGACCGATTAGCCAGATTGGATAATGCAATGAATGAATGGGTGAATAAAGGCTGGATTAATGGGGCTGTGGGATTAATCATTCGCAATGGAAAAATCGCTCATTATAAATCGGTTGGCTATAATGATCTCGAAACGAAAACAGCGCTTGATAAAGAAGGAATTTTCAGGATAGCCTCGCAGACCAAAGCCATTACGAGTGTCGCGGTAATGATGCTTTATGAAGAAGGTAAATTTTTATTGGAGGATCCGGTGTCAAAATTTATTCCCAGTTTCGCTAACGCACAGGTACTTGACAAGTTTAATGATAAAGACACTACCTACACAACTATTCCTGCCAAGCGACAAGTAACCATTCGGGATTTACTCACTCATACATCCGGAATTGGATATGCACAAATTGGAAGCAAAGAAGCTAATTCCATCTATGCTAAAAATAAAATTACTGCCGGGCTGGATGTAAATGAGGGTACGCTTGCCGATGCCATGACCCGATTAGGCACATTGCCTTTGATGCACCAGCCGGGGCAGCAATGGACATATGGACTAAATGTTGATTTGCTAGGGCGATTGGTAGAAATCTGGTCGGGCATGACCCTTGAAGAATTTTTCAATGAGCGGATCTTCACACCATTGGATATGAAGGATACCTACTTCAATGTGCCAGAAGAAAAAGCAAACCGCTTAGTCAACTTTTTTATGGAAGACTCGACCGGTCTTAAAAAATTTGAAAAAGCCCTGGGCGGTGACATGAACTTTCCAATTCGCAAAAAGACTTATTTCTCAGGCGGTGGTGGTTTATCTTCAACAATCTATGATTATGCGGTCTTCCTTCAAATGTTGCTCAATGGCGGAGAATACAATGGCAAACGTTTTTTGAGTCGCAACACCGTGCGCATGATGACGATGAATCAGATTGGGGATTTGAATCTTGGTGACAATAAGTTTGGTCTGGGCTTTGCCATTGTATCTGAAAAAGGAAGTAGTATGATGCCGCATCAGGCAGGAACATATTCATGGGGCGGAGCTTTCTCAACTACCTATTGGGTTGATCCAAAAGAAAACATGGTTGTTCTTCTTTATCGCCAGATGTGGGGATCGCATGATGACACGGTAGACCAGGCATTTAAAGTTCTCGTATATCAGGCAATCAATGATTAAAAGAAGCGGAAGAAGTTGCATCTTACTATTTACTTTACTTCTAAGTACTTGTACAGAAAAGCAAAGCAAGGAGTCACTCCCGGATTCAAAACCTGAAGAGAATCGGTTCACATCTGTAATCGTTACAGCCCCCGGTTCATTAAATGAACCCATGGTATTTGAAGTTCTCGATGATGAATCCGTACTTATCATTGAGCGTGGTGGGGTTCTAAAAAAGTGGGATGCTCAGACTACAACCATGAAAACCATTTATCAAATCCCTGTTTTCACCCACAGTGAACAAGGTCTGGTGGGCATGACCATCGATCCAAACTTTAATACAAATCATTGGATCTATCTTTACTACGCTGACGCATCCATTAGTAAATTTTTCCTTACACGATGGGATTTGGTAAACGATTCTCTAATCGCATCAAGTAAAAAAATATTGTTAGAAGTACCCAGCGATCGTGAAGATACGAGTCACACCGGTGGCGGTATGACCTGGGATGCCCAGGGGAATTTGTTTCTCACGATTGGCAACAATACCGGCAACTCGCTATTCTCACAAACCGATGAGCGTCCGGATCGGATTCAGTTTGATGACCAGCGCGGTGCTGCTAACACCAATGACTTTAGAGGAAAGATTTTAAGAATTCATCCTGAGCCCGATGGCACTTACTCAATTCCTGATGGCAATTTATTCCCGAAAGGAAAAGCAGGAACGCGACCCGAGATCTATGTTATGGGCAACAGAAATCCCTGGCGCGTTTCGGTAGATTCTAAAACGGAATTTTTATACTGGGGAGAGGTTGGCCCTGATGCTGACAGCGATTCTGAAAAAGGTCCGATGGGGTATGATGAATTGAACCAGGCAAAGCAAGCTGGCTTTTTTGGCTGGCCCTATTTTATTGGTGAGAATTATGGGTATCCGATGTATGACTTTATCACCAACACGCTTGGCCCGGTGCAAGACCCTGCAAAACCAGTTAACAAATCAAGAAACAACACTGGCCTGACTGAGTTACCCCCAGCACAACCCGCTTTCATTTCCTATCCGTATCGGCCTTCTGAAAAATTTCCGCTGGTCGGATCAAGTTCTCGATGTGCGATTGGTGGCCCTATCTTTCATCGCTCAGATTTCAAAAATCCGGTGCGGCCTTTCCCATCCTACTTTGAAGGTAAATGGTTGGCGGCAGATTTATCAAGGTTCTGGATTATGGCAATTACCATTGATGAACAAGGAAATTACGTTGGCATGGAAAGATTTGCTCCTAACTACCATCCGCGTCAACCCATTGATATTAAGTTTGGTCCTACGGGCGATTTATATGTGTTGGAATACGGAGGCAACACAGCCAACTCACCTGTTGAATCACAACTTGTTCGGATTGAGTACAACGCAGGCAATCGCAAACCAGTAGTTCAAATCAAATCCGATAAGCGCGGTGGAAGCATTCCGCTCACTGTGCAATTGTCTTCCGAAGGTACGGTTGATTATGATGGTGATGAACTCAGCTATGAATGGAAAATTTCCTCTGGCAATCAAACTTTTAATTCTAAAGAAAGAGATCCTCAGTTTACGTTAGACCAGGCGGGTATTTATACTGCCAGTCTTACAATTACTGATTCAAAGAAATTGACTAATACAGCGTCAGTTCAGATTGTGGCAGGGAACGACCCGCCAAAAGTCGAATTAGTGATTCGTGGAAACCAAAGCTTCTTTTTTTCCGGGGAACGTGAAACTTATAAGACTATTGTTTCTGACAATGAAGATGGAAGCCTGGAAGGTAAAAATATAAAGCCTGAAGAGGTTGCCATTAGCATTGATTATTTGTCAGAAGGTTTCGATTACCCCGCTATTGCAGTCTTACAATCCGAACTTTCGAGATTTGCTGTTGCTAAATCCTTAATGGCACAAAGTGATTGTCGTACTTGCCATAATGAAAAAGAAAAAGGCATTGGTCCCTCTTTTTCTCAAATTGCTGAACGATATAATCAAAATTCTAAAGCAACTGAAATTCTGGTTGACAAAATACGAAATGGAAGTGCTGGTACGTGGAATCTGGAAACTGCCATGCCTGCACACCCTACAATTACACCAGCCAATGCGCAGGTGATTATTAATTATATTTTGAATCACGAAAAGAAAACAGGATTACCAGTTACAGGAGAATTTAATTTCAAGATTCCGGGTCAGGACAAAGGAACTGGCTCATTTATACTAAGGGCTGCTTATGCAGATAAAGGAAATGACGACTTGCCTTCGTTGGCATCTGAATCGGTTATAATTCTTAAAAGTTCCAAACTGATTCCGGTTAATGCTGAAATACAACAAGGCACCATTCGCGATCAATTGGATGAGTATACTTTTCTCACCGCAAGGCCCAATTCATTTATCGCATTTAATAACCTCGATCTTACCGGAATCAATCAAATCTCCTTTCAACCCAACTGGCATCTTTATGACATTTACGTGGGTGGTAAAATTGAAGTTAGATTGGATTCAGAGAATGGAGAACTTGTTGGTGAAACTGAATTGATGCCTAACCAATTTAATGTACGCTTTCGCGGTGCGTTTGCTCCGCCTCCTGGCAGTGCTGAAAAAGCAGTACCTCTTGATAAAACACTTCCTCCATTGGATATGTCTAAATTCTTTGGACCCGGATCTGATAAAAGCTCCTTTACTATTCCATCGGTGATTAAGCTAAAGAAAGAGATAAACGAATTTCATACCATTTACTTCGTATTCAAGAATGATAAAGCGAAACCTGAAGAGTCACTATTCCCTTTATCATCCATTGAATTTAAAAGATAAACATGTCCACGATTAATAAAATCACTATTGCTTTTGCACAGATCATGTTGATCGCAAATCAACTTAATGCGCAGGAGAAAAAGACCTATGTCAATAGTATTGGAATTGAGTTTATTGAGATACAACCCGGAAGTATGGTAGTAGGTAAATTTCAGCCCACTACCACTAAGTTTGGTTTTATTGAGCAATACATGACCAAAGAATCGGGCGATATGGGAATTCCTGTTCTTCGAGTTAGTGATTATGCTCTATCCGAAGAACTTTCTAAAAGAGATGCTTTACCTGGATTTACAGTTACTATTAGTAAATCTTATTACATAGGCACGTTTGAAGTAACGCAGGCCCAATGGAAGAAAGTAATGGGAACAAATCCTTCTTTTTTTCAAGAGGGCAAAGTAAGCAATGCAGATCAACATCCGATAGAAAGTGTAACCTGGAACGATGTACAAGCCTTTATCAAAAAACTAAACAAACTCGAAAAAGGAAATGCAAGCTATCGGTTGCCCACAGAGTTTGAATGGGAGTATGCTGCAAGAGCCGGGGCCACGGATGATATTTCGTGGAGTGAAATAAATGCCTCTGCGCAAATAGCAAAACTAACTACACAGCCTATTGGACAGAAAAAGCCAAATGCATGGGGATTATATGATATGCTGGGCAATGTGTGGGAGTGGGTAGATGATTACTACAATGAGAAAATATTTGCTGATCCTGTTCCGCCTAAGAAAGGGAAAGAACATGTACTGAAAGGGGCTCCCTTTTATGGTGATGTGAAAAACGCTACCTACATGATTCATGCTGGTGGGCCGGGAAGCAAGTATGATGTAGGGTTTAGGTTATTGATGGAACTTAAATAGGAAGATGGTAGGACAGTAATCAAAAGGAGTGGGTTATAAACCAGTAGCGGGTAACCAGCAACAAGAAACAATTAAATGAAATTCGTATCTCTAATAGCATTCAGTTTGATCAGTGCCGCAAGTTGTGCGCAGATTCCCGATGGATTCACTCCACTCTTCAATGGTAAAAATTTAAAGGGCTGGCATGTGAGCCGCAGTACGCACCAGGGTACAACTCCAAACTTTCATATTGAAGATGGAGCAATTGTTGCGAGTCAACAACCTTATGGACAAGGCGGTTTATTGATGACCGATCAGATCTTTCGGGATTTCGAATTATACCTTGAAATAAAAATCGATTCCTTTGCGAATGGCGGAATCTTTCTTCGCTCCAATGAAGGTGGTTCAGCCTATCAGGTAGAGTTGGTACTACCCGGGGGCACGGGTGATCTTGTAGGTGAGCGAATCCCCGTCAGTGTACCTGCCGAGGCAAAAAATCGGGAGAAAGTATGGAAAGCTGGTGATTGGAATTCCTTTCGAATCAGAATGACGGGTGAAATACCGCATATCACACTTTGGATCAACGGAGTAGAAATGTGGGATGTAATACAAACCAAAAATGATTTCATTGCCGGGGCAACGGAAGGTATGATTGCCCTGCAATGTCATTGGACTGCAGTCTACTCTCCTGCAGCAAGTAAAGGAATGCCGCTGAGTTCCTGGCGGCCAGGTGCTACCCATAGATATAGAAACATTGCTATTAAAAAGTTATAACTTTATTTCAGGCATATGATCACTCCGAAGCAATCTAACGCCTCATTACATCTAAATTAAATCTCCCTATGAAAAAAATCTATCTACTCCTTTTGCTGGTGTCAATGGCCCTGGTGAGCGTTAGTCAGGTTACACTAAAAAATCCACTGATAGAAAATCTGAGAAATCCATTGGGTGTGGATGTTACTCCTCGTTTCAGTTGGCAACTTGTTTCCGGGAAACGAAATGTGATGCAAACTGCCTATGAAATCCGCGTAAGCGATGCTATCACTACACTCTCCAAAGGAAATATCTGGAGCAGCGGGAAGGTAAACTCGGATCAATCGCTCTTCGTGCCTTATGGTGGCAAACCTCTTGAGTCGGGAAAAAAATATTTCTGGCAAGTGCGAGTTTGGGATAATACCGGAAAAGCTTCAGCCTGGACCGAAGCGAACTTCTGGCAAATGGGACTATTGAATGCATCCGACTGGAAAGCAAAATGGATTCAACCCGGTTATAAAGAAGACACGATTAATCAGCCTAGTCCTTACTTCAGGAAAACATTCAATACTTCGAAGAAGATTGCTTCTGCTACTGCTTTCATTACTTCATTAGGATTATATGAAGCCTTTGTCAATGGTAAACGGGTTGGTGATGGATATCTTACTCCGGGGTGGACTAGCTACAATAAGCGGTTGCAATATCAACTGTATGACGTAACAACTTTATTAATCTCAGGCAATAACGCGATTGGGGTTGTTCTTGGCAATGGCTGGTATCGCGGATTTATCGGTTTCTCCGGTCAAAAGAATTTTTACGGAAAAGAGCTTGCACTGCTGGCTCAACTAGAAATTCAATATACCGATGGTACTAAAGAAACCATCGTGACCGATGAATCCTGGAAATCATCAACCGGCTCTATTGTTACCTCTGAAATTTATAATGGCGAGACCATTGATGCCCGCAAGGAAAAGTCAGGATGGAATACTTCATCATTTAATGATACAGATTGGCAAGGAGTAAAAATTAAAACAAGCAGCGCACCGCCCCTGATCGCAACTTATAACGAACCAATACGGAAGAAAGAAACGTTTAAAGTAGTAAAATCAATCACCACCCCTAAAGGTGAAAGGGTACTGGACTTCGGACAAAACTTAGTGGGTTGGGTACAAGTAAAGATTAAAGGGAGTGCGGGTGACAAGATCACCCTCTATCACGCAGAAGTGTTAGATAAAGAAGGAAATTTCTATACAGAAAATCTCCGGCCTGCAAAACAGAAAAATGAGTACATATTAAAAGGAAATGGCGAAGAATTCTTTGAACCACATTTTACATTCCAGGGATTCCGCTACATAAAAATTGAAGACTACAAAGGCGAAATTAATCCGGAGAATTTTACTGCGGTTGTTTTGTATTCGGATATGCAACCCACCGGAACCTTTACCAGTTCCAATCCATTGATCAATCAGCTTCAACACAATATACAGTGGGGCCAGCGCGGAAACTTTTTAGATGTGCCTACCGATTGCCCACAGCGCGATGAACGTTTAGGCTGGACAGGTGATGCACAGGCATTCGCAAGAACAGCCACCTTTAACTATGATGTGCACAACTTCTTTTCTAAATGGCTGAAAGATGTAGAGGCTGATCAGATCAATGGCAGTGTGCCGTTTGTGGTTCCGAATGTGTTAGGGCAAGGTGCAGCAGGATCAGCAGGGTGGGCCGATGCCGCCACCATCATTCCATGGAATATGTATCTCGTTTATGGGGATAAAAAAGTATTGGAAGACCAGTTCAATAGCATGAAGGCCTGGGTTGGTTTTATGGAACGCAACAGCACCAATTATTTATGGAACAAAGGATTTCATTTCGGTGATTGGTTATTCTATCGTCCTTTTGATGATAATGATGGCCGTTCGGCTGTAACTGATAAATATCTCATTGCGCAATGTTTCTTTGCCCACTCCACCGAGTTGGTTATTAAGACTGCCAACGTATTGGGTAAACAAGATGATGTGGCAAAGTATTCTGCTTTGCTAAAAAATGTGAAGGATGCGTTTATGAAAGAATACATGACTGCTAATGGTCGATTGGTGAGCAGCACCCAGACCGCTTATGTACTGGCTTTGAATTTTGATATGCTGCCTGAAAATCTTCGCGCCTACGCGGCCGAGAAATTAGTGGAGAATGTAAAAAGTTATGGCAATCACCTGACTACTGGTTTCCTGGGCACCCCCTACTTGTGTCACGTCCTCACTCGATTTGGTTATGATGATGTAGCTTATACATTATTATTGCAGGAATCCTATCCATCCTGGCTATATCCTGTAAAGATGGGAGCCACTACGATCTGGGAACGATGGGATGGCATCAAACCGGATGGCACTTTCCAGACTCCGGGTATGAATTCATTCAATCATTATGCGTATGGCGCCATTGGCGATTGGATGTATCGAATTGTTACAGGTATTGACACGGAAGAATCATCACCCGGATATAAGTCGATTGTGATCAAACCTCATCTCGATAATCGATTAACTCACGCTTCTTCAGAATATAAAACAGGTTATGGGTTGATTAAGTCGGCATGGAAAACCACGGATCAGGCTATTACCCTGGAGGTTGAAGTTCCTGCCAATACAAAGGCTACGATCTATATTCCTGCAGGTTCTGCAGGAGCAGTTTCAGAAGGAGGTAAAGCAATTACTACAGTGAAAGAGATTTCGGTGAAAGGAAACGAGGGTAACTATATCAAGATTGAAACTGGCTCTGGTATTTATTCATTTCAAGTGAAGAAGTAGTTTTATCCTTTGATTATTTCCTTTACTAAATCAAGCGAATTCAAGCAAAGTTGAAGCTTGCTGATACGTCCGCATCCGAACGTTTCCGGTCAAAACCGCACAATGAAAACTTAAGAAACCGCTCATTTATACCAAAATATGCATTGGTTTGATTCTTGGATAAGGTATTAATCATTCCATAATCATGAGACATTACTTTATCCTGTTTCTTCGGGTTCTTCAAAAAAACCGGGTCTTCGCGTTTATCAACCTGGCTGGTCTTACAGCAGGTATGGTGTGCGTTACTCTCATTACCATGTTCATCCGGGATGAATTGAGTTACGACAAGCATATCCAAAGTAGTGATCGGATCTATCGCATTGCGTGGTTTAGCGATAACCCACAGACGCGTACTCCTCATCCCATGGCTCAGGCACTGGTTCGTGATTTTCCGGAAGTAGAAAGCGCAGTTACATTATCACCGCTGTGGGGATCTGGGCTTACCCGCCAGACGTTTGAAGTAAAAAACCTTGAAAAAGATATCCATTTCAATGAAGCTGGAATCCTCAGTGTGGACAGCACCTTCTTTGAGGTATTCTCATTTGAATTGACTAAAGGAAATATCAACAAAGTACTTCGAACACCCAATAAACTGGTGATCTCAGAGTCCACTGCACAACGATACTTTGGAAATGAAGATCCTATTGGCAAGCGATTGGCAGTCAATCGTAACGACAATGTGTTGGAAATTGAAGGCGTATTCAAAGATGTGCCAGATAATACACATTTTCACTTCGATTTTCTGGTGAGCTACGTAACCATGAAAGCCAATGAAAATCCAGAAAGTGAATATTATTCGTGGGCCGACTTTGGCCATTTTAATTATATCAAGTTGCGCGAAGGTGCCTCTCCGAAACAACTGGAAGATCAACTCATGAATTGGATTCATAAGTACATTGTAATTCCGGAGGAAGAATTCAAGCGATTAATGATAAGCCAGGATCGGTTTCGGTTGCAGCCTATCGAAGATATTCATTTGCATTCTAACATCCGCTGGGAATTAGAGCCCAACGGAAACATGGAATACATTTACATTCTGGGTGGCGCAGCGATCTTTATCCTCATCATTGCCTGTCTGAATTTTATTGTACTGTCTACCTCCAAGTCAGTAGACCGTGCGCGCGAAATTGGGGTTAGAAAAACATTGGGGGCCGACCGCAGACAACTCTATACACAATTTCTGGGCGAGGCCCTGATATTGTCACTGACTGCTGTCATACTCGCCATTGTCGTAGTTGAGTTGTTATTACCTATTTTCAACTCTCTCACTCAAAAGCATCTTCCGCTTAACGCGAGTGACATGTTGCTTTTAGCAACTGCTGGTGTTATCATCGGATTATTGGCAGGACTCTACCCGGCCATCAGCCTCGCTTCGCTTAAACCTCAATTGGTGTTAAAAGGAAAATTCTCGAATTCCATGCGCGGCAAATTTTTACAAAACACCATGGTGATATCACAGTTTTCACTGGCGATGATGCTGATCTGCGGTTGCTTTGTACTGGTGCAACAAATCTATTATTTAAAAAATAAACCACTTGGCTTTGATAAGGATCAGGTGGTTGTTATTCCGTTTCGTTCTGATTTCCTGGCCAATTCTTTCGATGCCATCCGCACCGAACTACAAAATATTCCAGGTGTGAAAGAAGTCTCTGCTTCTTCTAATATTCCCGGTAAACAATTTAATCAGCATTCCATTGCTCAAATCGATGATTTACAAAACGAAGTAGATGCTTCTGAATCTTATGTGGATGAGAACCTAGCCAAAACGCTCGGCTTCGAACTGGCTGCAGGTCGTTTCTTCTTAAAAGACAGTCGTGCTGATTCGGCTGATGCAATTATTATCAACGAAGCAGCAGCTCATCAATTAGGTTTGGTCGATCCTGTTGGCAAGCGACTCCGTGTAAAACGCGATGGCGAATACTGGGAGCGTGCCATTGTTGGCGTTGTAAAGGACTTTCATTTCCAGTCGTTGCACAAATCCATTCAGCCGCTAATCTTCTTCCCTATCAAACATTACAATTTTGTACTCCTGAAAGTGGACGCGAGCCAACCCGAAAAAATTATTTCATCAATACAAACTAAATGGCAAGGACTTTACACAGGGTTTGGCTTTGAATATTTCTTCCTCGATGAAACGCTCGATAAGCAATATCAGTCAGAACAGCACATGAGTGTGGTGCTCATTTTCTTCACGGTAACAGGCATCTTGATTACCTGTATGGGGTTGCTAGGGCAGGCCATTGTGAACTTTAAGGTGCGCGAAAAAGAAGTAGGCGTACGCAAAGTGTTAGGCTCCAGTACCTTTGGGATACAAGCCTTGTTGCTAAAAGACATAGGCCGACTTATCCTTATCGCGCTGTTGATTGGTTCACCCCTTGCCTACCTGCTCATACAATCGTGGTTACAGAATTTCACCTATCACATCGAAATCGATTTATGGAATTTCGCAGGTGCCGGCTTTATTATCATTGCCGTTTCATTGCTGACTATTTTTTTCCTCGTAAGAAAAACTTCTGCACTGAATCCTACAGAAGTTCTGAAGAATGAATAAAATTTATTTGGCAGCTACAGGCTGCGTCCATGCCACTTCAAAATCCCCATCATAAAATGGGTTAGTCTGAAGTTTGCTGGACGTAATTTTAGCGCGCACAAAAAGATACTCATCGGTCACCACAAAACTGCCTTCAGTTCCGTCTACTGCATGCATTACACGCGGCTCACTTTCGTTCTTTAAAACTCCCATGAATTCAATTTTATAAGTCACGCCTTCTTCGGCAGCTACTTTAATCTTCAATTCATTATTTTCAAATTCAACAAGATTGATACTCACACCTGTTGAAGAATAAAATCTTCCGGCTTCCATAGCGGTTATCAGTGAAGCAGCGTCAAGTTTTTCTGCTTGCACCATTACCCATCCCCTGCCTGCATTGGCAAATTCACTTCCATATTGATGATAATTGTGACTATCATCGGTGGCCAATCCAAACATCAACGGTTGATTTCTATTGGCATACGCAATATTAATTTTATCCCACATCGTTTCGGTACTCATGTGTGTTGAATCACCATAATTGTTTACCAGAAAATGTCCGTTATACACTTCAAAAAAACGTTCTCCCTTTAGACTAATCATGTCCTCCAAAGTAATTGCCCATCTGAAATTGGGGTGGTTGATGTGGGGAAACATAGGCACACCTGTTTGCTCGCGTTGCTTCAATACAGCATCGACAGATTGTTGCATGGCTTCGGCTACTGTTTTTCCGTTCGGAGCAGGAATCAATTTCTGAATATTCGTTGCATTAATATGCACAGGAATTTTATCTACATAGTTCGAAATCTCTTCGGATGGAATAATGAGAAAACCATCGCCTTCCATCTTCTTTTTATACTCCTCGAACGTTTTTAATTTAACCTGTATGCGCCCAGTATCCGTTTTATACTGCACCCAATCCGCACCAAATTTATTGAGGTAGTTTTGGAAACCTGTCTCATACAACGGACTCTTTTGAATTACTACCCATTTCTCATCCTGTGCCACCGTGTTGTGATCGGACAGTCCAACAAAATCATAGCCCTTTGACTTATACCAGTCCAGCACCATCTCGGGAAACTCATCACCATCACTCCAGTAAGTATGGGTATGCAAATTGCCTTTATACCAGGTTAACTGTTTTGTTTCGGGTTGCTTGCAGGTAAGCAATAGCAATCCTGACAAGAGAAGAGCGGATGTGTATTTGATTTTCATGTTGGTTAGACTTTGAAGCCCACAAAAATAGTAATAAGCTTTCTAAAACCTTTTGTGTAATTCAGGACATGACATAACAGTTTATTGAATCGAATTGAAGAGATTTATCGTGCAATCACCTAAATCAGATACAAAATGAAATACTTAATCACTGTTACATTTCTACTTGGCTACTTAATAGTGGCCGCCCAACCTTTCGGTGGAATCCGAACTCCTAATGACACATTGAAGTCGGTTCGTGTTTTAAGTGAAAGTAAAGTAGTTCTTAGTATCTACGCCCCTAAAGCCAATGAGGTAACGGTGATAGGTGATTTTCTAAAAGAATACAAACCACTTCCGCTAACCAAAGGGGTACAAGGTGTCTGGTCTGTGCTTGTGAGTGATCTTACACCCGATGTCTACACGTACGATTTTGCGGTGGATGGAGTTAAGACATTCGATCCAAAAAATGCTCAATACAAGGAGGGCGAAAACGGGCTATCCAACATTTTCGAATTACCCGGTAAAGAAGCAGATTATTGTGCAGTTAAAAATGTACCGCATGGAAAAGTAGAAAAGATTTGGTTTTCATCGTCTGTGACAAATACAACAGGTCGTTTCCATATTTATACACCTCCCGGTTATGAGAAAATGAAAGGTCCTCTGCCTGTTTTGTATCTACAGCATGGTGGTGGCGACAATGATGCAGCCTGGATAACTGCAGGAAAAGCAAATTTCATTTTTGATAACCTGCTCGCAGAGGGAAAAATCAAACCGATGATTGTGGTCATGCCAATGGGACATCCCGCACCTGGCTTTCTTTTGGAACCCGGCACCGATGCAGATCCGTATTATAAGCAACTGTTTAATGAAATCATGCCCTATATCGAATCGCACTATAAGGTATCTGCAAAACGCGAGGACAAAGCATTTGCCGGGCTTTCGATGGGTGGGCTGCAGGCATTAAACATTGCGTTGTTCAATCCTGATAAATTTGGCTATGTACTTCCATTAAGTACTGGTTACTTTCCGCCACAACTAAAAACGATCGAAGAAAAATACAGCACTCAATTGAAGAATCCTGAAATTAATAGACTCAAACTTTTCTGGATTGCCATGGGTGGAGAAAAAGACATTGCCTATCAAAATGGCAAGAATGTATTGGCTATGTTTGATAAGTATGGAATCAAGTACGTAACGAATGACTATCCGGCTGGTCATACCTTCATTACCTGGCGACATAACCTGTTGGAGTTTGCACCTCTGTTGTTTAGGTAAACTCGTTCGTAAAAGAATCATTGGGCAGATAAAAGGAACATCTTATATTTAACGAAATCATTGCAATGAAAAATCTATTCGTTCTGCTCCTGTTTGTGTCACAATTCGCATTAGCACAGAAAGAAATACCACTATATAAAGGAGAAATACCTAACTCAATTAAGCCAACTGTTCCTATCGATACTTCCACCACATATTACGGAACAGGTGACAACAAAATAGAAATTCTTAAAGGGGTTGTTCGTCCTACTTTAACCATTTTTCTCCCGGATCCTTCCAAAGCAACAGGCTCTGCGGTTATTATTTGTCCGGGTGGCGGCTACCAGATTCTGGCGATGAGTCATGAGGGATATGATATCGCAAAGAAACTCAATGAAGAAGGAATTGCTGCTTTTGTGTTAAAGTATCGGCTTCCCCGGAAGGAAACCATGAAAGACAAAAGTATTGGTCCGTTGCAGGATGCACAGCGCGCTATTCAATTGGTAAGGGAGAATGCAAAGCAGTGGAATCTCAATCCAAACAAAATAGGCATTATGGGTTCATCTGCTGGTGGGCATCTCGCCTCTACCGCTGGAACTCATTTTCAAACTGCTAAAATTGACAATCCGAACAATACAAATCTTCGCCCCGACTTCATGATTCTGAATTATCCTGTGATTAGTTTTTCCGATAGCCTTACCCACAATGGCTCACGCATCATCCTGATTGGTGGCAAGACCTCAGCCTCCATTATTAATGGCTCTACTAAATACAAAGAACTCGGAATGGCGGAAGAAGATGTCATCAACTATTCCAACGAACTACAGGTAACATCCAAAACTCCACCTACATTTATCACGGCACCCTTAACTGATAAAACAGTTCCCGTTGGAAACACCTTTGCTTTTGTTGCCGCCTTGCAACAGAATAAAGTGCCGGTAGAAACATTTATTTATAGCAAAGGAGAACATGGTTTTGGTATGATTAATCCAGCTGCAAAAGAGCAATGGATGGATGCATGCCTGCAATGGATAAAGAAAAATTTTGATCAACCTCCTATGGACTGGGCGAATATGAAAAGATTTCAGGAAGACAACAAAAAGGCAGGCTTACCCAAAGCCAACGAAAATCGTGTGGTATTCATGGGCAATTCCATTACCGAAGGCTGGAGCAGAACAGACCCCGCTTTCTTTGAAGGTAAACCATACATCAATCGCGGCATCAGTGGCCAAACAACACCGCAAATGGTACTTCGCTTCAAACAAGACGTAATTGATCTTAAGCCAAAAGTGGTGGTGATCCTTGCCGGTATCAATGACATTGCTGGTAATACAGGCCCGATGACACTCGAGCAGACCCGGGATAACATTATCGCCATGGCGCAACTTGCCAAAGCCAATGGAATCAAAGTTGTGTTATCTTCTGTAATTCCTGCCTATGATTTTCCGTGGCGACCTGGGATGGAGCCAGCCAATAAAGTAGTAGATCTTAATAAAATGATTAAAGAGTATGCGGATAAAAACAAAATCGTATACCTCGATTATTTTTCAGCGATGGCCGATGAACGAAATGGATTGAAAAAAGAATTAGGTTATGATGGCGTACATCCTAACCTGGAGGGATATAAAGTGATGGCCCCTCTCGCAGAGCAAGCCATTGCTGACGCCCTTAAGCGAAAGTAAGATCACCAGCCCAACTTCAAACCTTGTTTCAACGCTTCCGCATATTTTTTCTTATCAAAACGATACAGGAATGGGGCTTTGTGAGCACCCCCTGTTTTACGTTCTTTTAGTTTTTCAAGAATATCAAGCGCTAGCATTCGCTTTTGAAAATTCCTTCGATCCAAATCAGCATTGAGAATGGTTTCATAAAGCCGTTGCAGTTCAGGCATCGTAAATTTAGTGGGCAATAAATTATAACCAACGGGGTGATCATTCAAGTCCAGTCGTAGGGATTCAAGAGCCTTGTCCATAATTTGCTTGTGATCGTAAATCAGTGTCGGAACTTTATCAATATCCCACCATCGGCATTCGTTACTGAGGATATCGGGTTGTGGATTCACTTTCGAAAACTCTACCAGGGCATAATAGCCAATCGAAATAAAACGCTTGCTCATCCAGCTTTTAGCATCCGGAGATTTCTTTCCCTTTTCTCGCTTAGGATCGCCAAACGTGTGAAATTGTTGCAGATAAATATTATCCAGGCCGGTTCGTTCCTGTAAAATCCGAACGGCTGAATCATCCACTGATTCTTCATGCTTAACAAAACCACCCGGCAAGCACCAGGGACCATCCTTCCATTTGAGCAAGAGTACTTTGAGCTGGTTTTCGTGGAAACCGAATATCACACAATCCACCGAGACGTGGGATAGAAATACCAGATCACCCCGGTTATAAAAGTCCTTTAAAAGCTTAGAATCCATAGTATTTATTCAACCCGATGCTACACGCTGGGTAATCGGTCGAATTGTTTTGGCAATCTATAGAGTGTTATTGAAAAGTCAATACAAAATTGATACTATTGTGTTAGTTATACACATTGACGAAATTATGAAACGTATCTTTAAAGGTCTCCTCTACTTTGTATTAGGTTTACTGACTCTGATTATTCTTGGCCTTGCTTACCTGTACATTTCCTCCAGCAGTGATTCAAATAAGAACATGGCCGAACTTGGTCCTGAAGCGCCTACGCTTTTGATTGATAGTCAATCTTATCGCGATCTCAATAAAAATGGGAAACTCGATGTCTATGAAGATACCCGTCAACCGGTAGAAACAAGAGTCAATGATCTGCTCAATCAAATGAACCTTGAAGAAAAAGCAGGTCTCATGTTCATTACAATGACAGCCATTGGCAATGAGGGTGAACTCAGTGAAACGAAAACCATTACAAATCCATTCGGACTACCCTTTGAATCAAATTCATCCCTGGTGGTGAAAAAGAAAATGAATCACGTTAATACACTACAATCACCCGAACCAAAAGAGTTGGTAAAGTGGAATAACAACATTCAAAAACTGGCAGAGCGTACACGATTAGGTATTCCGGTTACCCATGCCACAGATCCGCGACATGGAGTACCCAACGCACCCGGAGCAAGTATCTATACTCCTTACTTTTCGAAGTGGTGTTCCTATCCGGGTTTTGCAGCTATTGGAGACACAGTTTTGATGCGTGAGTTTGGCGACATAGCGCGACAAGAATATCTGGCAGTTGGTTACCGGCTTACACTTTCTCCCATGGCAGACCTTGCTACGGAACCGCGCTGGTGGCGAATTAACGGAACGTTTGGAGAAGATGCAGAAATGTCTGCCAAACTAACCAAGGCCTATATCCTGGGTTTTCAGGGCGACAGCATCACCAACCAAAGTGTAGAGTGCATGGTAAAACACTTTGCCGGTGGTGGGCCGCAGGAAAACGGAATCGATGCACACTTCCCGCCCGGCAGACAAGCCTATAAAGGAAATAATTTCAATTATCATTTAATTCCCTTCGAGAAGGGAGCCTTTCCTGCCAAGGCAGCACAAGTAATGCCCTACTATGGAATTCCTGTTGGGCAAACGAGTGAAGATGTCGGCTTCAGTTATAACAAGGAGATCATCACAGGAATGCTTAGAGAGAAATACCATTTCGATGGCATTGTGTGCACCGATTGGGGATTAGTTACTGACCAGGATATTCTTTGGATGGAAGGTAAACCAGCTTCTGCACACGGGGTGGAAAATCTCACAGCCATTGAACGTGTGAAAAAAATTATCGATGCCGGTTGCGATATGTTTGGTGGCGAAGCCATTCCAGAATTAGTTGTTGATTTGGTGAAGTCTGGCCAAATCAGTGAAGAACGTATTGACACTTCCGTGCGAAGAATACTGAGAGAGAAATTTAAACTTGGACTTTTTGATAATCCTTATCTTACGGAAGAAGGCATTTCAATTTTTGATAATGAGCGATTCGAAGAAAAAGGTCGTGAATCACAACGCAGGTCATTGGTGCTTCTGAAAAACGAAAATAACATTCTTCCACTGGCGCCCACTACCAAGGTTTATCTCTTTGGACTAAATGAAGAAGAGTCGAAGAAGTATGCCGCGGCAACTACCGATTTAAAAAATGCGGATGTGATCATTCTTAAATTAAACGCTCCTTACGATCCGAAAGCGGCCAGATACTTAGTAGAGAAAATATTTCATCAGGGCAGCCTTGAATTTCCTCAGGAAGAGAAAGAAGAATTATTGAAACTTATTCAAACCAAGCCTACCATTACCGTGATGAATTTGGAGCGACCTGCTGTATTTCCTGAAATCAACAATGCAAGCAAAGCCGTGATTGGCGATTTCAGTAGTCAGGATGATATCATTCTTGATCTAATCTTCGGCCAGTTTAAACCAAATGGAAAATTACCATTTGAATTACCTTCTTCCATGGAAGCGGTCCTGAATCAACAAGAAGATATGCCACACGATTCTAAAGACCCACTCTATCCATTTGGATTTGGACTTACCTATCAGGAAAAAATAAACTTAAATCGATAAAACAATCATGACAAAACAAATAACACAACTATTGCTGCTTTGCATTGCGCTTGGTGCGTTGGTTAGTTGCGGACCTAAATGGACCGAGACAGAAACTGACGGTATAAAAACTGTAAGCAATGAAGGCGGAAAAACACTGGGCTATTCAACCACTTCGGGTGTAACTATACTTACCGTGGATCGCTTAGGCTTTAAGGATCTCAACAAAAATGGTCAGCTGGATAAATATGAAGACTGGCGCTTGCCAGCGGATGATCGTGCAAAAGACCTCGCTTCAAAAATGACCATTGAACAAATTGCAGGTTTAATGTTATACAGCCGTCATCAATCAATTCCTGCTGCAAGTCGTGGCTTTATGGCTGCAACGTATAATGGAAAAGAATTCAAAGACAGCGGACTAAGAGCCTGGGATTTGTCTGATCAGCAAAAAGAATTTCTTACTAAAGACAACCTTCGTCACGTGTTAATCACTTCCGTGGAAAGTCCGGAAGTGGCTGCAAAATGGAATAATAATGCTCAGGCATTGGTGGAAGGATATGGTCTGGGTATTCCTGCCAATAACAGTTCAGATCCCCGTCATGGCACCAACTCGAGTGAAGAATATAATGAAGGTGCCGGTGGAAAAATCTCCATGTGGCCAAGTTCATTGGGGTTGGCTGCTACTTTCGATCCGCAGTTGGTAGAAAATTTCGGAAGTATTGCTGGTAAAGAGTATCGTGCTCTAGGTATTGCTACCGCGTTATCACCACAAGTAGATATTGCGACTGACCCGCGTTGGTATCGCACCAGCGGAACCTTTGGTGAAGACCCTACCCTCTCTACGGACATCGGTCGTGCCTACATCGATGGATTTCAAACTTCTGCCGGTGATAAAGAAATTGCAGATGGCTGGGGTTTTGAGAGTGTAAATGCTATGGTGAAACACTGGCCCGGTGGTGGTTCAGGTGAAGGTGGTCGCGATGCCCATTATGGCGTGGGTAAGTATGCTGTATATCCGGGAAATAATTTTGCCATGCACATGATTCCCTTCACGGAAGGAGCCTTTAAGTTAAAAGGAAAAACAGGAATGGCTAGTGCAGTGATGCCTTACTATACCATTTCTTATAATCAGGATACCAAGAATAATGAGAACGTAGGCAATAGTTATAACAAGTATATCATTCAGGATCTGTTGCGCGATAAATATAATTACGATGGGGTAGTGTGTACCGACTGGCTAGTAACCGGAGACGAAACAACGATTGATGTGTTCCTTACTGGTAAATCATGGGGTGTGGAAAGTATGACCGTGGCCGAACGACATTACAAAGTGTTGATGGCCGGTGTTGATCAGTTTGGTGGTAACAACGATATGATACCAGTGATAGAAGCCTACAACATGGGTGTGATAGAACACGGTGAAGATTTTATGCGT